>JBJMGZ010000725.1:0-2600 GCA_045807605.1 Thermoanaerobaculia bacterium
CCGCCTCCACCTGGGCGGGGTCGGGCAGGAAACGCTCCGCCGTCAGGCCGGGCCGGCCGGCGTAGCCGCGCGCCACCCCGGCACCCCCGATGAAGATTTCCCCGGCAACGCCCACAGGGGTCGGCGCGAAGTCGTGGTCGAGGAGGCGGATCACGGTGTTGCCGATCGGCCGGCCGACCGGCACGCTCCCCTCGATCGCGTCGAGCCTCTCGACCGCGGACCAGATCGTCGTCTCGGTCGGCCCGTAGAGGTTCCAGACCGATCGCGCCCGGCCCAGCAGCTCGCGGGCCAGCTCGCGCGGCAGGGCCTCGCCCCCGCAGAGCACCTGCAGCCGCTCCGACCCGACCCAGCCGGCTTCGAGCAGCAGGCGCCAGGTGGCAGGAGTGGCCTGCATTCTCACCGCCTGCGACCGCTCGAGCTCGGCCGCCAGACGGGCGCCGTTGGCGGCCACTTCGCGGCTGGCCAGGAGGACCCGGCCGCCGGTCACCAGGGGCAGGAAGATCTCGAGAGCCGCGATGTCGAACGAGAGGGTGGTGACGGCGAGCAGCCCCTCTCCGGCGCGCGGGGCGAGGGCCCTTTCGATGGCGGCCAGGAAGTTGAACAGGGCGCCATGCGGGACCGCCACCCCCTTGGGCCTGCCGGTCGAGCCCGAGGTGAACAGGATGTAGGCCAAGCCGTGCGGCTGAGGTCTGGGTGCGGGCGGTACTGCTCCCCCGCCCGTGAGATCGAGGTCTTCGAGGAGCAGGGTGCGCCTCCTCCCGTCGGCCGGGGGCGCGGGCAACACCCCGGCAAGCCGGGCCTCGGTCAGCACGACGGTGGCGCCCGCGTCCTCCAGCGCCCAGGCGAGCCGCTCGCGGGGGAACAGCGGATCGAGCGGAACGTAGGCGCCGCCCGCGAGGAGGACGCCGAGCAGCCCGACCACCATTTCGGGCGACCGCTCGAGGCAGAGCCCGACCGGCACCTCGGGGCCGACCCCCATCTGCCGCAGCGTGCTCGCCAGCCGGCCGGCCCGCGCGACCAGCTCGGCATACGCGAGCTCCCCGCCGGAGCCGGAGACGGCGATGGCGGCCGGAGTGCGCCGCGTCCACTCCAGGATCGGGTCGAGGAGGGTCGTGCCTCCTTCGAGACTGAGCCCGGTGTCGTTCCATTCCCGGAGCACCGGGTGGCGCTCGGCGGCGGCGAGCAGCGGCAGCTCTGCCACCGGCCGTTCCGGATCCGCCAAGCCCGCCGCGGCCAGGAGCACGAAACGGTCCGCGAGCCGCTCGATGGCAGCCCCCTCGAACAGGTCGGTGTCGTACTCGATCCACCCCTCGAGCCCCTCCACCGTCTCCTCCAACGAGAGGGTGACCTCGAACTTGGCGGTGCCGTTGTCGAGCTCCATGACCTCGACCTCGAGATCCGGCATGCGCAGCCTCTGCACCGGCGCGTTCTGCAGGATCAACATCGCCTGAAACAGTGGGCTGCGGGCCAGCTCGCGCGCGGGCTGCAGGCCCTCGACCAGCCGCTCGAACGGCAGATCCTGATGGGCGAAAGCGCCCAGAGCGGTCTCGCGCGCCCGATCGAGGAGGCGGACGAGAGAGGGCTCGCCCGAGAGGTCCGCCGGAAGGACCAGGGTATTGACGAAGAATCCAATCAGGCCCTCGGTCTCGGCCATTCGCCGGTTTGCAACCGGAGTGCCGATGTTGAACCGGAGCTGACCGCTCAGGCGGTACAGCAGCCCCTCGAGCAGCGCGAGCAGAGCCATGAAGAGCGTGCCGCCCTGCCGGCGGGCGAAGCGGTGAAGCTCCAGGGCAAGGGGGTACGGCAGGGCGAGCCTCCGGCGCCTGCCATGGAACGACTGGACGGGAGGCCGAGGGTGATCGAGCGGCAGCTCGAGCGGGGGCGAGCCCATTTCCAGCCGGGCACGCCACCAGGCGAGCTGCTGGGCCAGACGGTCACCCTGGAGTAGCTGCCGCTGCCACAGGGCGAAATCGGCGTATTGGAGCGGCAGCTCCGGCAAGTCGGGAGCTGCCCCTTGCACGAACCTTTCGTAGAGCTCCGAAATCTCACGAATCAAGATGGTCTGGGACCAACCGTCCGAGACGATGTGGTGCAGGGTGAAGAGCAGCGAGTGCTCCCGGTCTTCCAGGCAGAGCAACGTCGCCCGCACGAGGAGCTGCCCGCCGTTCAGATCGAAGGGACGGCGGGCTTCCTCGGCGGCGAGCCTCCGGGCATGGACCTCCCGGTGCTCGACGGGCAATCCCCGCAGGTCGATCAACGGCAGCGGCAGCTCCACCGTTGTCAGAACGCGCTGCACGGGAACGCCCTCGACCTCGGCGAACACCGTGCGCAAAACTTCGTGGCGGTGCACGACCACGCCGAATGCCGCTTCGAGCGCCTGGACGGCGAGCGATCCCTGGAGCCGGACCATCCCGGGCATGTTGTAGGCCGGGCTCCCCGGGTTGAGCTCCGCCAGGAACCAGAGGCGCTCCTGGCCGAAGGAGAGAGGGAGGTCGCCCGCGCGGGCCATCGGCACGATGGGGGGCAGCGAACCCGCACCGGACGGCGCCAGCTCGCGGACACGGCCGGCGAGCTGGGCAGCGGTCGGCGCCTCGAAGAGA
>JBJMGZ010000726.1:0-6836 GCA_045807605.1 Thermoanaerobaculia bacterium
GAAGCGGCCGATCACTCCGACGATCATCTCCAACGGCCCCTCCTCCAGGAGGACGAAGCCGCCCCTGAGGATCGCATCCACCACCGTCTGGTCCGGGTGGGCAGTCCGCACCGGATGTCTCAGCAGCCAGGCGGGCAGGGACCGCAGGGCAAAGAGGGGACGCGCCAGCCCCACGTCGCGTCCCTTCAGCTCCCGAATGGCGCGCATGACCGCGTCCGCACCCGCCTCGACCGTGAGCGCGTGCACCTCACAATGCCGGTACACTGGCAGATGACGGTCCAGGGATGTCGGTTCCGAGCTCATGGACGTCCTGATGTCCCCCTGACTGCATCACAACGGCGAACGACCGGCAAGGCCCGGGACCGCGGACGACCGGCGGATCACCGGTTGATCCCTTCCTTGAAGGCCGCCGTCTCGTCCCTCCCCGGAAAAAGGTGCGCCTCACCCCAACTCCTTTACGCTCAAGGGGTCCCTTCGGATGGCGCCGACCTCAAAAGCCCCTGCTTCGTTTAAGATAGCTCCCGGCACCATGGAGAGCAGCACCCTCGTCATCCTCGTGAGCCGACTGGCCCAGGCCGGTGGCGCGCTCGTCCTGGCGCTGGTCCTGGTGGGCTTCCACCGGCTGTACCGGCGGGAGTACCTGCGCACCTGGGCCTGGAGCTGGGGGGCGTTCTGCGTCGGGATGGGCGCCTCGGCGCTCACGCTGCACCTGGACCACAACAGCCAGCTCTCGCCCGCGCTCGGCACCGGGCTCACGATCGTCTTCCTGATCGCCGGCTACTGGCAGATCGCCTGGCTGCTCTTCGGCACGTTCGAGCTCGCCACCACCCAGCTCGTGACGCAGCGGGTGCAGCGCACGGTCCTGGGGCTCCTGGTCGCCCTCGCCGTGGTGCCGGTGGCCACGGCGCTGGTCCTGGACGGCACGGTGGATGCGCGGACGTCCGAGATGATCCGCGCCCTCTGCCTGGCGGCGGCCTTCCTGATCGCGAGCTACTGGGTGTGGAACGCCGGCAACGAGGAGGTCTCGGCGGGCATGGGCCAGCGCATCATGGCCGGCGCCTTCCTGGTCTCCATGCTGCAGGAAGCCCACCACCTGGCGATCCATCTCGCCCGCGGCGCGATCGAGGTGACGCCGCGCTACCTCGCGTACCTCACCCCGATCGACTTCCTGCTGCAGTTCCTGCTCAGCGTGGCCATGGTGATCTGGCTCCTGGAGGAGGAGCGCCGGCGCGTGCTGGCCGCCTCGGCGCGCGCCGAGCACCTGGCCTACCACGACACGCTCACCGATCTGCCCAACAGGAACCTGCTCGTGCAGAACATGGCCGCGGCCCTGCACCGCGCGGAGCGCCGGCAGGAGGGCCGCAGCGCCGTGCTGTTCCTCGACCTCGACCGCTTCAAGGTGATCAACGACTCGCTCGGCCACTCCTACGGCGACGAGATCCTGCGCTCGATCACCGAGCGGCTGCGGCGCAACCTCCTGGAGACCGAGACCGTGGCGCGCATGGGCGGCGACGGCTTCGCCGTCCTCCTCCCCGTGGTGAGCAGCGAGTGGAAGATCGCCCAGATGGCGGAGAAGCTCCTGGGCCTGATCCGCCGCCCGTTCGCGGTCCAGGGCACCGAGCTGTACGTGACGGCGAGCATCGGCATCAGCCGCTTCCCCGACGACGGCGGCGATCCCGACGAGCTGATCAAGAAGGCCGAGATCGCCATGTACCACGCCAAGGAGCACGGCGGCGATCAATACCAGGTCTACGCGCCCACCATGGACGCCAACGCGCTGGAGCGGCTGGCCCTGGAGAACGACCTGCGCAAGGCCCTCGTCCATGGCGAGCTGGTGCTCTTCTACCAGCCCGTGCTCGACGCCCGCACCGGCGTGATCGAGGGGGTCGAGGCGCTGCTGCGCTGGCAGCATCCGGAGCGCGGCCTCATGGGTCCGGCCGAGTTCCTCTGGCTGGCCGAGGTCACGGGCATGACGAACGCCGTCGACCTCTGGGTGCTCAAGACCGCCTGCCGCGAGATCTCGGAGTGGCACAAGGACGGCGCGGACGTGCGCGTCGCGGTCAACCTGTCGGCCCGGCCGTTCCAGCGCCCCGATCTCCTGGACCGCATCCAGGAGGTGCTCGCCGAGACCGGGCTGCCGCCGTCCATGCTCCAGCTCGAGATCACCGAGACGCTGGCCATGCAGAACGCCGAGGCGAGCCAGAGCGTGCTGCGCGGCCTCAAGGAGCTGGGCATCCGCATCGCCATCGACGACTTCGGCACCGGCTACTCGTCCCTGAGCTATCTCACGACGCTGCCCATCGACATCCTCAAGGTGGACCGTTCGTTCGTCAGCGGCCTGGGCACGAGCCGCGGCAGCGGCGAGATCACGGCCGCCGTGATCAGTCTTGCCCACAGCCTGAAGCTCGACGTCGTGGCCGAGGGCGTGGAGAACGAGACGCAGCTCGAGATCCTCCGCAGCCAGGGGTGCAACAAGGTCCAGGGCTACCTCTTCAGCCCGCCCATTCCCGCCGCCCTGTGCCGCGAGAAGGCGCTCGAAGGGCGGATGAGCATCCCCAGGAGCGCCACCGCGATTTGAGCCATAATCGCCCCCGGACGTTTTCGGAAGGGGGTGCGCGTGGACTACAGGAACCTCGGACACACCGGCCTCAAGGTCTCTCCTCTCTGCCTCGGCGCCATGATGTTCGGCAAGTGGGGCAACGCCGATCACGAGGAGTCGATCCGGATCATGCACCGGGCGTTCGAGGCCGGCATCAACTTCGTGGACACGGCCAACGGCTACTCCGAAGGGGAATCGGAAGTCATCGTGGGCAAGGCGCTCCGCGACCGCCGCGAAGGCGTCGTGCTCGCCACCAAGGTCTGGGCGCCCGTGGGCGAGAGCCCGAACCAGCGCGGGCTGTCGCGCAAGGCCATCCAGGAGCAGGTCGAGAACAGCCTCCGCCGCCTCGGGACGGACGTGATCGATCTCTACCAGATCCACCGTCCCGATCCCACCACTCCCCTGGAGGAGACCCTCTCGGCCCTGAACGATCTCGTGCGCCAGGGCAAGGTGCGCTACCTCGGCCTGTCAACCAACCACTACGCGGGCGAGGCGCTATGGGAGAAGCGCTTCGCGGCCTGGGAGATCGTGGAGACGCTGTGGATCTCCGAGCGCCACGGGTGGGAGCGCTTCGTCTGCCTGCAGCCGCCGTACAGCATCCTGCGCCGGGTCATGGAGGCGGAGCACTTCCCCATGACCCAGCGCTTCGGGATCGCGAACATCGTCTGGAGCCCGCTCGAAGGCGGCTGGCTCACGGGCAAGTACCGCCGCGGGGCCGGCAATCCCAAGGACAGCAAGCGCGCCCAGGGCTGGATCGGCGACGTCGAGAACCCCAAGTTCCAGCGCCGGCTCGACGTCGTGGAGAAGCTGATCCCCCACGTCGAAGCCAAGGGCGTGTCCCTGGCCCGTTTCGCCAACGCCTGGGCGCTCTCCAACCCGGCCGTGACCTCGGTGATCCTCGGCCCGCGGACCATGGAGCAGCTGGAGGAAAGCCTGGGTGTGCTGGAGGTCGAGATCACGCAAGAGGACCGGGCGATCATCGACCGCCTGGTGCCGCCGGGGACGTCGGCTTTGTAGGGGCGGGGCTTGCCCCCGCCCGGGAGGGGGTAAACCCCGCCCCTACTCTTTTTTCGGCGGCGGCGGGTAGTCCGGCGTCGGCGCCAGCCCTTCGAGCTTCGGCCGCTTCAGGTGCCAGCCGGTGGCGTCCTGGTAGGCCTTGGCGAGCGCCAGGGCCTCGCCCTCGCCGAAGAGCTTGCCGAGGAAGGTGATGCTGGTCGGCGTGCCGTCCTTGCGGAAGCCGTTCGGCAGCACCACGCACGGGTGGCCGGTCAGGTTCGTCAGGAGCAGGTTGTTGCCGCCGTAGCTGGGCGAGACGTAGGCGTCGAAGTCTGCCAGGATGCGGTCCATCTCGCGCATGGCCATGGTGCGGATGCGGTTCGCCTGGAGGTAGGCCACGGCCGGGATCATCTGCCCCTGGCGGAAGACGTTCGGCCAGGCCTGCTCGATCTGGCGGACGAGCAGGTCGTCCTTGCCGCTGCGGGTCAGATCGTCGAAGGCGGCCGCGGCCTCGGCGGTGAGGATCAGGCCGAGGGCATCGATCGGCAGCCTGGGCAGCTCGATCGGCTTGAGATCGACCCCCAGCTTGCGGAGGTCTTCCAGGGTCGCGAGGTCGAGCGCGTGCCACTCCTCCCTGCCCTCCTGCGGCTTCTCCTCGAAGAGCGACTTGAGATAGCCGACGCGCAGCTTGCGCACGTCCATCCCCGGATCCCAGCGGAACGGCGCATCCACCACGGTGGCATCGCGGCCGTCCGGGCCGTGGATGGCCTGGAACACGGCGGCGCAGTCCTCGACGCTGCGGCAGATCGGGCCGAGCTTGTCCATGGTCCAGGAGAGCGCCATGGCGCCGTGGCGGCTCACCCGTCCGAACGTGGGACGCAGGCCGGTGCAGCCGGTGCGGGTGCACGGCGAGACGATGGAGCCCAGCGTCTCGCTGCCGATGGCGAAGCCCACGGCGCCGGCCGCGGTGGCCGCGGAGGAGCCGGCGGACGAGCCGCTCGATCCCTGCTCCGGGTTCCACGGGTTGCGGGTCATGGCCGCGTACCAGACGTCCCCCCAGGCCAGCTCGCCCAGGGAGAGCTTGGCGACGAGCACGGCGCCGGCCGCGTCCAGCCGCTCCACGACCGCGGCGTCCTCGTCGATCACCTGGTCCTTGAATGGCACGGAGCCCCAGGTGGTGCGGTAGCCCTTGACGGCCAGGAGGTCCTTGGCGCCCCAGGGGATGCCGTGGAGCGGGCCGCGGTCCTTGCCCGCGGCGAGCTCGCGGTCGGCGCGCTCCGCCGCCGCCATCGCCCGCTCCTCCGTGTAGCTGATGACCGCGTGGAGTACCGGATCGAGCTTGCGCAGCCGGTCGAGGTACATCTTTGTCAGGCCGACCGAGGTGACCTTGCCGGAGCGCAGGAGGCGGCCGAGGTGCCCGATGGTGAGGAACGGCTGCTCCGAAGCGGCGGAGGGGATCTCGCCCCCCGCGCTCAGCCGGAACGAGCCCTCCCCTGCCAGCTTCATCCCGGGCAGCACCGGATCGAACTTGACGGCCGGCGGCACGCTGTTGTCGATCCTGACCTCGCGGATCTTCCTGTAGTCCTCCAGGAGCTCGTCGATCCCCTTGCGCATCATCTCGCGCTCGGGTCCGGTGAATTCGAGGCCGACCGCCTTCTCGGCGTCCGCCAGGATCTCGGGGGTGATCGTCCCTTTCTTCTCCTCCTGCGCGAGCGCGGCGGGCGCCGCGGCCATGGCGGAGAGCAGAGCGAGGAAGCGGCGGCGGTCCAGTTCGTGGATCATGCGGGCTCCTTGCGGTTCGGAGGAACCGGAGGATTCTACGCCCAGCTCACTCAGGGGAGGCCGATCACCATCACGTTGCCAAAGGAGGCGGCAAGCCGGCCGAGATCCCCGGGGTCGGCCGTCAGGGCGAGTCCTCCGCCGAGCTCGACCGCTGAGGCGATGACATGGGCATCGGCCAGTGCTCGGAGCCGGCCTTGGCAGCAGCTAGAACTCCACCCACGATCCTGGCCAGAGAGCGATCCGTGTCGCGCACGCGGATCCCCGTCTCGCGCGACAGGCAAGCGTCTACCATGTGGTTGTGCCTGGGGCCACGGTAGAGCTCGGCAAGAATCACGCTCGGGACCAGAACCTCCCGGCGCAGACGCGCCGCCGCGCGCAGCGCAGCGCGAACCTCCAGGCTGCGAGGCCCGGGCCGCCCCGCCAGAGCCACCAGGGCTTCGGCATCGAGCACGACGCAGTGATTCATCCGAAAAGGCCGACGTACTTCTCGACCAGAGATTCTTCTACCGGCCCATGCTCCGCGTCGAGTTGGTCGAGCAACGCCACCAGGAGCCGATTCCGGCGCCGACGCTCAAGCTCCAAGCGGAGTGCCAGATTGACCTGGGCCGAAAGGCCCTGATCTTCCCGTTCGAGCTCCTCAACCAGGTCCTCGTCCAGGGAAACCGAAACTTTGCGCTTTGCCGTCGCCATACTCAAATCCTACCAGAGTAGGAACAGAGGCGGCAACGCGACATTCTCACTTCCCCACCGTCAGCGTCACGTCCGCGTTGCTCCAGGCGCCGTTGTTGGCCGGGTAGCGGTCCTTGGGATCGCGCAGGTAGTAGCCGAGCCAGTAGGTCCCGGCCGGGAGGTTCGCGGGGATGGCGACCTTGCCCACGCTCACCTGCCGCGTGGCTCCGGGCTTGAGCGTGCCCTGCACCCGGATCGTCTTGACGCGCACGGCGCCCTCGAAGCTGAGACGCTGCGGAGCGAGATAGACCTCCACCTTGGGGTTCGCGAGGGGCACGGTGCCGACGTTCTCGATCTTGATCGGTCCGTCCAGGCTGAAGCTGCCGCCGGCCTTGGAGCTCGGCGACCTGGGTGCGGCTGGATCGTACGTGGGCAGGAAGACGCCATCCCAATAGGTGACGTAGGAGCTGACGAGCCCGTCGCGGATCGCGATGCCCGGCGGGAAGGCGCTGCGCACGGCCATGGCGTCGTCGGCACAGATCGTCGCGTAGTAATAGATCTTGGACTTGTACTGCATCACCGAATCCCACCACGCCTTCTGGGTTTCGAACGGGTGATCGAGCCCCCACATGTGGCCGAGCTCGTGGGTGATGACCTCCTTGAAGGAGTAGGCCCCGCCGCGGGTCGTGGCCTCCAGGTCGTCGAGGGTCCAGGGCTTCCCGGGGTTGAGCGCCACGTCGGCCTCGATCACGGCGCCGTCCCTGCGGCGCACGAAGGCGACGCCCAGCAC
>JBJMGZ010000727.1:0-5194 GCA_045807605.1 Thermoanaerobaculia bacterium
GGAGTTGTCTGCCGACAGGGCTGCCCTGAGCAACTCTTCGAAAGCAGTCCAGTCAGACGTATGCAGCTCTTCCTGGTCGCTCCGCTCCATTGCCGAGCGCAGCTCGGCAATGAATTCTTCCTGGTCTGCCCCAAGCCCTTCACGGGCGACATTCAAGCTGCTCAACAGCTCGACGATGCCGCGGGTCTTCCTCGCGTCGAGAGGCAAGCGTTCGGCAAGCAGCTCGGCGAGACTTTCCACAGCCAAGGTCGGCTGCACTTCCTGGAGGCTGCTGAGCAGGTCCTTCATGGCCTCCGGCGAAAGTTTCAGCAAGTCGCCAAGTATCGGCGCGTAAATCGCGGGGACCTGTAGCTTGAGTGCCATGATTTGCGTGTATGCAGCGGAAGGTACTCAGGTTCAGAGTGGTCCTCTCCGTTGGAAGATACTACTTGACAGCTCGGATCTTGTCGAACGGGTAGGCGGGTCGGCATTCCCTATCCCGAGGAGGAGCTGCCTCTAGCGCTTCAGCCGGTCCGCGAAGTGCTTGCGCAGCTTGGCGACCTTCGGCGCGGCCGTGTAGGCGACGTAGGGCTGACGGGGGTTCCGCGCCGCATAGTCCTGGTGGTAGAGCTCGGCCTCGTAGAACTCGTCGAGCGGCGAGACCTCGGTCACGATCGGCGCGCCGAGCACATCAGCCTCTTCGAGCTGGCGGATGTAGGCCCGGGCCACCCGCTCCTGCTCCTCGTCCGCGGTGAAGATCGCGGAGCGGTACTGCCGGCCGCGGTCCGCTCCCTGGCGGTTGAGCTGGGTCGGATCGTGGGCGATCGAGAAGAAGATCTTGAGGATCTGCCCGTAGCTCACCCGCGCCGGATCGAAACGCACCTCGACGGCTTCGGCGTGATCCGTCCTGCCGGAGCACACCATGTCGTAATCGGCTGTCTCGGCCGTGCCTCCGGCATAGCCGGAGCGGACCGAGATCACGCCGTCCAGCTCCTTGAGGACCGCTTCGACACACCAGAAGCAGCCTCCGGCCAGCACGGCGGTCTGCTCGCCCGCGGCGGGAGCGGCGTCGAGCGCCGGATCGGGAAATTCATGCGGCGGCACGCGGGGGATTTCACAGCTCAGCTCCATCACGCCTCCTCGACCCTACAGGTCCGTCCTGCATTATACGGACCCTGCCGGAGCGCCGGATGCGCCTAGGGGAGGAGGAAGTAGGTGGGCAGGATGTCGCTGCGATGGAGCATCTCCACCATCTCGAAGACCCCGATGAGCACCAGGAAGCCGCCGGCGGCCACGATCTCGCGCCGGAAGGCGCAGACGCTGACCATGCCGTCCCCTTCGACGAAGTTGGACCACCGCGGGAAGAAGAGCGGAACCCGCTTCCGGTACTCCTCGTAGCCCGCGAAGTTGTCGCTCAGGAACTTCTCTTCGCCCCGGATGGCCTGCGGGTAGTAGAGGGCGAAGGCGGCCATGAACAGGACCGCCGCGCTGATCATCTCGGTGCAGAGGCCCAGCCCGATCCCGCCGACGAAGGAGAAGAAGTACAGCGGGTGCCTGCACAGGGAATACGGCCCCTCCGCGACGAGGACCTTCTTCTTGCGGCCGGCGATGTAGGAGTGGCACCAGAGGCGGCCGCAGAACCCGGCGACCGCCAGAATAACCCCGGTCAGGAAGAGCACCTGATCGAACACGGGGGACCTGGACCAGTAGCTGGTGCCGAAAGCCAGGAGAAGAAGAAAGGTCAGTCCGAACATCCGGCTCACGAGAAGCCGCGTGCGGGTCCGGGAGACCTGAAGACCGTTCAGGGTCTGGGTGCCATCCATGCTGTGCTCCCTATCGGAAGGTATCGAGGGCTGGGATTATACGCTATGTCCAGCAGTACCAGCACTTAAACAACAGTTCTGCGTGCAACATTTCCCGCGGTGCCGACCTCAACTACAATGCGCAGGGTCATGCGCTCCCTGGGAATCGACTTCGGCGAAAGGCGGATCGGGCTCGCGATCTCGGACCCCGACGGCCGCCTGGCCGTGCCGCTGACCACCTTCGAGCGGCGCAACGACCGCTCCGCCGTGCGCGAGATCGCGGCGATCGCCCGGCGCGAGGGGGTCGGCCGGCTGGTGCTCGGGGAGCCGGTCGGGCTCGACGGGCAGCGCGGCGAGGCGGCCGAGCGCGTGCGCCGCTTCGGCAACCGGCTCGCCGGGTTCACCGGGCTGCCCGTGCGGCTGATCGACGAATCGCTGACCACCGTGGAGGCGCAGGAGCGCCTGCGCGCCGCGGGGATCGATCCCCGGCGCGATCCCGCGCGGATCGATGCCGTGGCCGCCCAGATCCTGCTCCAGGAGGCGCTGGACTCGGATACCCAATAGGAAGAGGAGACGCGGTTGGCACGAGGCAAGGCGAAGCGGCGCAGCGGCAGCAGGACGGCGGGGAGACCAGCGGGCACCTGGAAGCGGGTGCTGCCGGGATTGCTCGTCCTGCTCGCCCTGCTCCTGATCCCGCTGGGGATGCTCGGCTGGTCCTGGCTCAAGCTCCAGCGCCCGTACCAGGGGTACGCGGGCGACGAGAGGATCGTGCAGATCGAGCCCGGCATGGGCGCGAGCCAGATCCTCGAGCGCCTGCAGCAGGAAGGGGTCCTCGCCGACGCCAGGCTCGCCCGCTCCTACCTGATCTACTTCATGGACAGCTCCGCCATGCAGGCCGGGGAGTACCGCTTCCGCGGCCCGCTCACGACGCCGCAGGTGCTCCGCATGTTGGTCAAGGGCCGGGTGCTCACCCACTCCATCACGGTGATCGAGGGGCTCACCCTGGAGGAGATCGCGACCCAGCTCGACCGCGCCGGGTATGGACGGCGCCAGGCCTTCCTCGACCTGATGCGCTCGCCCGCGCTCGTGGCCGACCTCGATCCCGAGGCCCAGGACCTGGAGGGCTATCTCTTCCCCGAGACCTACTCGTTCGCGCGCTCCGTGAACGAACGCACGATCGTCCAGGCCATGGTCAGGACCTTCCGCAAGCGCTTCGAGAAGGAGGTCCGGCCGCTCTTCGACCGCAATGGGGGAGGCAGGACGGTGCGCCAGCTCGTCACCCTGGCGAGCATCGTCGAGAAGGAGGCCCAGGTCGCGACCGAGCGCCCGCTGATCGCCGCGGTCTACCGCAACCGGCTCGACCGCGGGATCGGGCTGATGGCCGATCCGACCGTGATCTACGCCCTGAAGCGGGCGGGACGCTGGAACGGCAACATCCGGCGGGACGACCTGCGGATGGAATCGCCCTACAACACCTACCGCTACGCCGGCCTGCCGCCCGGACCGATCTGCAATCCGGGCCTCGCCAGCCTCGTGGCCGCCGCCGAGCCCGCCGAGGCCCCCTACTTCTACTTCGTGAGCCGCAACGACGGCACCCACGTCTTCGCCGAGACCCTGGCCGAGCACAACCGCAACGTCAACCAGTGGCAGCGGAAGTACTGGCGGGAGAAAAGGGCGCAGGAGCGGCTGCAAAGGCAGGGAAATCAAGGCCGCTGATTGACAGTAGGGCTACTCTGGGTGTATCAAGCTATCAGCATTCACCCGTGAAGCGCCGTAGTGCCGTATTGGCGCCGGCTAGCGTAGACCCTGGACGTACCGCCGTGGGCAGGCCCGAGGAGACTGTATGAACATCCCGGAGGAGTTTGGGAAGTATCTGCTTCTCAAGAAACTGACTGAAGATCCACTCGGAGAGACCTTCCGCGCCGGGAAGGTAGGCAAGGAGGGCATGGAGCAGGTCGTGCTCCTCCGCGTCTTCAACGGCAAGGGGGTCGACGGCGAGAAGCTCTGGCAGAAGGCGTCGGGGCGGGCCAACATCCAGCAGTCCCTGAAGAGCCCCAACATCGGCAGCGGCGTCGATCTCGGCCGGGTGCGCAGCTTCCCCTACGCGGCCTACGACTACATCTCGGGCAAGAACCTGGCGGCGCTGCTCGCCCAGGCGAACAAGCAGCTCTCGCCGATCCCGACCGACCATGCGCTGCTCATCGCCGAGCGCATCGCGCTCGCCCTGGCCGCGGCCTACGAGACCCGGGTGCAGGACGAGCGCATCCTGCACGGCTTCGTGGCTCCGCAGCTGGTCATGATCTCGAACGAGGGCGAGACCCGCCTGCTCGGCTTCGAGGTCGCCCCGGGGCTGCGCTTCCTGGCTTCCGCCGGCTGGCAGGACGCCGAGCTACGGCCGTACCTCTCGCCCGAGACCTTCGAAGGCGCCGCGGCCTCCCGGGCGGACGACGTCTTCTCCCTGGGCGCCATCCTCTTCGAGATGCTGACCGGCGAGCGCATCCCGGCCGCGGCTCCGGACGCCTACGCGGCGCGGATCGATTCCGCCCTGCTCGCCAACGAGGGGACGCCGCTGCCGCCGGCGGTCGCCGCGCTGCTCAAGAAGAGCCTGTGCGCCCGCGACCAGCGCATCGCCGACGCGGTCACCTGGCACAAGACGCTGTCGAAGCTGATGATCGACGGGCATTTCAGCCCGACGACGTTCAACCTCGCCTTCTTCATGCACAACCTCTTCCGCGACGAGATCGAGCGGGAGAACCAGGAGATCCAGGCGGAGAAGAAGCTGGAGCTTCCGAAGCGGGCGCCGGAGCCCGTTGCGGTCCCGGCCGCGGCGGCGCACGAGACCCGCGAGGTCGCCACCCCGGTCCGCGAGATGACGCTGTCGGGCACGCGCTCGCAGTTCGTCGAGGAGAAGTCGAAGAAGGGGCTCTGGATCGGCATCGCCGCCGCCCTGCTGGTGATCGCCGGCGTCGGCGGCTACATGCTGATGTCGGGCGGCGGCAGGAAGGCGGCGGCCGTTCCGCCTGCCGCTCCGGTCGTGCCGGCGGCGCAGCCGGCCTCGATGCCGGGCGGCGTCCAGCCCGCTCCGGTGCCGGCGGGTCCGAGCCCCGAGGAGCTCCAGGCGCAGATCCAGACCATGATCTCGGCCCAGGGCAAGGAGGTCGAGGACAAGCTCAAGAACCAGTACGACGACCGCATCCGGCAGCTCCAGCAGCAGCTCGAGGAGAGCCGCAAGGCCGCGGCCGAGCAGGAGCGCCAGGCAGCTCGCCAGGCGGAGCGTCCGGCCCCGGTGCAGGAGACGCCCGAGCCCGAGGTCAAGACCGCGGCGAAGCCCGAGCCCTCCGCGCCCGCCCCGGCCCTCCCGGAGGCGACTCCGGAGCCGCAGAAGGCCGAGCCGGTGCAGCAGGCCCCGGTGC
>JBJMGZ010000728.1:0-2564 GCA_045807605.1 Thermoanaerobaculia bacterium
AGGCCGCCGAACAGGGCTCCCGCAACGAGGAACACCGCCGCCGCGGCGAGCCACTTCTTGCGGCGTGCGGAGGGATCGCGTCCCAGCTCATGAAGCAGCTCTTCCATCGAAGAGAAACGCAGTTCCGGATCCCGGCTCAGCCCGCGCAGCAGCAGGGCCCGCAGCCGCGCCGGCACGCGCGAGCCCTGAGGCTCCTCCCGTACCGAGCCGCGCGTCACCGCCTCCGCGATCTCCCGCGGATTGCCACCCGGGAACGGCCGCTCGCCATAGAGGGCCTCGTAGAGCGAGACGCAGAAGCTGAACTGGTCCGACCGGGCGTCGGCGGCCACACCCCGGAGCTGCTCCGGAGCCATGTATACCGGTGTGCCCAGCACCATGCCCCATTGCGTGAGCGGGCTCGCCAGCAGCCCTCCCGAGCCGCTCCCGGACTCCGGCGGCGCATCCCCGGCCAGCTCCCCCATCGGCCTCGCCAGTCCGAAATCCGCCACCTTGATGCGGCCATCCTGGCCCATCAGCACGTTGTCCGGCTTGAAATCGCGGTGGACCAGGCCGGCATCGTGCGCGGCTGCGAGCCCCTGGCCTGCGGCGGCGAACACCTTGACGATTTCCTCCCACGGCCGAGCCCCCTCCGACAGCCACTGCCGCAGCGTCTTCCCCTCCACGAACTCCATGGCCACGAACACCTGCTCGCCGAGGGTCCCCGCGTCGTAGACGGCCACGACGTTCGGATGGGAGAGCCGGGCGATGGCCTGGGCCTCGCGCTGGAGCCGCAGCCGGTGCTCCTCCGCCGCCGCGCCCGTCCGGTCCGGGCGCAGCAGCTTGAGCGCCACCTTGCGGTCGAGCTCGGGGTCGTGGGCGGCATAAACCACGCCCATACCGCCCTCTCCCACCCAGTCGAGGATCAGGTAGCGGCCGACGACCGTGCCCCGTTCGAGGGCGCCGGCCCGGTCTTTACGCGGCGCCAGGGCGTCCTTGCCGAGGACGAACGTCTCTGTGCTGGCCTCTGCCAGGAGGCGCGGGTCTGTTGGAGGATCCGGAGGTCTTGCCATCCTTGGAGACCCAACGCTTCCAGAATCCTACGACCGCGGATGGAACCGGTCGTACAGGCTCTTCAAGCGCTGCTGATGGATATGAGTGTAGATCTGAGTGGTGGAAATGTCCGCATGGCCGAGCATGGTCTGGACCGCCCGCAGGTCGGCCCCGTGCTCCAGGAGATGGGTGGCGAAGCTGTGCCGCAGCACGTGGGGAGAGATCGAGGTGCGGATGCCGGCCTTGAGACCATAGCCCTTGAGGTTCTTCCAGAATCCCACGCGGCTCATCGTCTGGCCGTCCTTGTTGACGAACACGGCCAGGTGGCGGCCCTGGGCCAGGTCCGGCCGGACGTCCCGCAGGTAGCGCCGCGTCCAGTGCTCGGCCTGCTCCCCCACCGGCACCACCCGCTCCTTGCTGCCCTTGCCGAAAGCCACCAGAAAGCCGGCGTCCAGCCGGAGCTGCGGAAGCTGAAGCCCCACCAGCTCGCTGACGCGCAGGCCGGTGGAGTACAGCAGCTCCAGCATCGCCCGGTCGCGCAGGCCGCGCGGCGTCGCGACGTCCGGCGCCGCCAGCAGGGCCTCGATCTCGCTCTCGGAGAGCACCTTCGGCAGCGGCTTCCAGAGCTTCGGCGGCAGCAGGTTGACGGACGGGTTGTCGGCGCGCTCGCCGGTCGAGACCAGGTGCTCGTAGAAGCCGCGCAGAGCGGAGAGCGCCCGCGCGCTCGAGCGGGGCGAGAGGCCCTGCCGCTGGAGGTCCCGCATGTGGGCGGAGAGGTCGGACGCCTGGGCGATGAGGAGGTCCCGCCCGCCCTTCTTCGCCAGCGCCTCGCCGAGACGGGTGAGGTCGTTGCGGTAGCCGTCCACCGTGTTGCGCGACAGGCCGCGCTCGACCGCCAGGCTCTCCAGGTAGAGGCTCAGGGCCCGTTTCCAGGCGGGGACGGGGCCCCCCGGAGGGGCCCCTTTCACGGCAGGGCCCGGGGCCGCGGCGGCAGCGGGGTGAGCCCGCGTGCACCGCAGATCTCCAGGATCTCGGTCTCCTCCAGGATGGCCAACGCTCCCTTGGCCCGCTGGAAGATCTCCTTCACCAGCTCGGGATGGGCCTCGATGCCGCGCTCCTGGAGCCAGTAGACGACGTTCGACTCGCCGCTCATCGGCCCCACCTCGATCATCTGGCGCGAGCCGATCAGGGCCGCCGGAATCGACGAGTAGACGCGGTCGGCCAGCCAGTCCTCGCCGCGGGCGCGGGCCTTGATGATGGCCGAGGCGTGGACGCCCGTGCCGGTGCGGAAGGCGTCCCGGCCCACCACCGGATAGTTGTCCGGCAGCGGCACGCCCGTGGTGTCCGCCACGAGCCGGCAATACTCCTGGAGCTTCCGGAGGTCGCGGTCGATCCAGCCGAGGAGCTGCATGTTGACCAGCAGCAGGTCGATCGCGCAGGTGCCCACCCGCTCGCCGATGCCCACCGCCGTGCCGTGCAGCCGGTCGGCCCCGGCCTCGGCGGCGGCCAGGGCGTTGATCACGGCGAGGCCGCGG
>JBJMGZ010000729.1:0-3743 GCA_045807605.1 Thermoanaerobaculia bacterium
CCCCTCCCTGCTGCTCCTTCTTCGCCTCGGAGAGCTGATACTCGGGGATCACGATCCCGAAGAACCACTGCCGGGCGAGCTCGTCGAAGGCCGCCGGGTCGGAAGCATGACGGCGCATCACGGCCACGAAGTCCTGCACCACCGGATGGTCCGGGTTGTTGTGATAGGTCCGGAAGTAGTCCCGGGTCCCTTCGAAGAAGCGCTCCCGGCCCATGTGGTTCATGAGCATCCAGAACACCCAGGAGCCCTTGTTGTAGATGACGAACGGGTCTCCCGGCCGGAAGCGGTAGGTCCCGGCGAGCGGCTTCTCGTCGCTGGGCTGGCGGAGCTCGCCGTAGGCGGTCTCGTCGCGGACGGCGAAGCCGATGCTCGGCTGCTGTCCCCGCAGCTTCTCGATGAGCAGCCGCGTCGAGAACTGGGCCGTACCCTCGGACATCACGATGCCGCCGGGGCCTTCGCCGTCCTGGACGATGTGCCCCCACCACGAGTGGGCCGCCTCGTGCGCCGCGATCCAGAAGGCCGCATCCTGGTCGGGCATCCGCCGGGTGAGGAAGCCGATCCCCTCGGAGAAGAAGATGTTCGTGGCGTTGCCGCGGCCGTACTGCGCCAGGTTCGGAAACTCGTTGAGCCGCAGCTCGCGCCAGGGGTACGGATGGAACCACTCGGGGTACCAGCGCCGCGCGCCGTCGAGCGCCTCGAGCATGCTGTCCAGGTTGGCGGTGTGCCCGGGGTGATGGTAGATCACCGTGCCGTTCTTCCCCCGCCGCTCCTGCCAGCGGCCGAAGGCGATGTTGAAGACCCGCACCGGGTAGTCGCTCACCCAGACCACGGTGCGGCGGCCGTCCCTGACCTCGTTGCTCGCCAGCGCGCCGGTCGAGGTCACCATGAACTCCGCGGGCGCGGTGATCCGCAGCCGGTGGGTGAAGGCCGACTTGTCGATCTCGGCCTCGGTGACGCCGCGGTACCAGCCCGGCGGATAGGTCTTCGGCTGGTGCGCGCGGCGCTCGTTCTCCAGCGGATTGTCCGGATCGGCGCCGATCCTGGGGTCGTACTTGATCACCGGCACGAAGTCGGAGTTGCGCGCCGTGACGATGCCCCCGGCCGGAGTGATGAACTCGCCCAGCCCGATGGGTCCGCCGTTGCGCGAGATCCCGGGCAGGAGCGTCCCGCGGTAGCGGAAGCCGAGCCGGAGCGTGCCGCCCGGCGGCAGCGGCCGGGCCAGCCGGAAGACCAGGAGGCCGTGGCTGTCCTCGGGCTGGACGGGCCGGCCGTCGAGCGTCCACGAGAGGTCCCGCCAGTGCATGCCCGCCGTGACCGGGAACCAGGGCAGCGGGCGCTCGTGATCGTTGCGCAGGTCGTAGAAGCCGTTCACCTTGAAGCCGCGGGTGGCGGGCTCCAGGTCGATGTCCATCTCCACGTTCGCGAGGTACGGCACCGGCTCGTCGAGCCAGGTCGCGTGGTTGAACCGCCAGTAGTCCTCGCGGTGCCTGAGGACCGGGCCGCCCTGGTAGCCCTGGTTGATCCGGGACTGGAGGATGAACCCGAGAACGAGCGGGACGGCCGCGAGCGCCGCGGCGAGGAGGAGGGTCCGCCGCCGTTCCCCGGGCCGCCGGCCGAGGAGCGGGTGGAGCGCATCGCGGTCCTGGCGCGGGAAGAGCCGGAAGGCCAGGTAGAGGAACAGCGCCGCGAGACCCAGGGCCATCAGCCGGTTGAGGACCAGCGCCGCCCGGTCCATGGGGAAGGTCGCCATGTCCGTCCAGTTGAGCGCCCCGAGGAGCATCCAGTTGCCCACCCAGGTCATGTGGTTCCGCGCCACGGCCCAGGCGGTCAGGCCGAGAGCGGCGAACCCGGCCGCGTAGGTGCCGTACTGGCTGCGGGTCACGGCATAGGCGGCGAGCAGGAACGAGATCCAGAGGATCACGGTGGGAGCGAGGAACAGTCCCCAGACCAGGACGAACGGCCCGACGTCCATGGCGATGACGCCGCCCTGATCGATCGTCACCATCCAGGCCGCGACCAGGGTCGCGAGCAGGGCCACGAGCACGACCGCGCCGTTGGCCAGCGCCTTGCCGAGCAGCAGCGACGTGGTGCGCATCTGCGTCGTGTAGACCACCGCCGCCGCGCCCGTGGCCGGCTCCCGCCGCAGCGATTCCACCGTGTAGAAGAGCAGCAGCAGGAGGAGGGACACGGTCAGGATGCCGAGCGAGCCCGCCGCCGCGACGCCGGGCGTGAGATAGATCTCCGCCTGGAACTCGTTCTCGAACTGGTTGGCGAAGAAGAGCGAGACCAGGAGCAGGAGGATGAAGGTGAGGATGTACAGGGGCGGCGAGGAGAACAGCTCCTTGATCTCGAACCGGGCCACCGTGAGGACGCCGGCGAGCGGTCCGCGCGGGCGGGACGACATGCCGAGCACGCCCAGCGGCTCCGATGCCGGGACCGTGGCCGGAGCCTCCGGGAGGACGGAGCGGCGCCGCCAGCGGGGAGCCTTCTTCGCCGTCTTGAGCCGGTTGGCGAAGTGGCGGCGGGAGAGGTCCACCAGGAGCAGCCCCACCGCCGCGATCCCCAGGCGGCTCAGCAGGTACGCCGCCGACCATTCGATCGGCCGGTGGTTGTAGTAGGCGATGCCGCGGTCGACGGTGAGGAACGTCTGGCGCAGCCAGCGGAACCCCGACGGATCGATCATCTGGAACCAGAACCGGGCGGTCGGGCCCATGTCCTGAATCCTCCAGCCCCAGAAGAAGAACCAGTAGAAGACGAAGCCGGCCACCGGCAGGAAGAAGACCAGGATCAGCCGTCCGCTGAGGCGGCTGAGGGCGAAGGCGGCCCCCGCGATGAACAGCGCCGCCGGCACCAGGATCACCAGGACCGGCACCACGTAGATGCGCAGCGAAAAGGGTCCGTAGGCCTCGGGCCGCTCCGGGTTCGGCATGCCGTGGGTGAACAGGATCGTCATCGCGACGAAGAGCGCGAGCACGGCGAGCGTGGTGCCGAACGCGCCCAGGAACTTGCCCCACACGTACTCGCCCGGGGAGAGCGGCGTCGCGTGGAGGACCTCCCCCACCTTGTTCTCGGCGTCGCGGATCAGCGGCGTGCCCGCCGCGATGGCGACGAAGAACGAGAGGATGAAGAAGCCCATGATCGCCGCCACGTAGGCGATCTGGAACTCGGAGTTGACGTAGGAGAGGTTGCCCCCCAGGGAGGTGCTGTTCGACTGGATGAGCCAGGTGCCGCGCGAGACCAGCCAGGCGTTCCAGCCCATGAAGAGCACCCAGAACCAGAAGAACGGGCGGCGCAGGGATTCCTGGAGATCGAGCTGCGTGACGAGCCAGAGGCGACGGATGCTCAAAGGTAGTTCCTCCCCCCCAGCCATTACGGCGGGAGGGCGGGCGGGTTTCAAGGCAGGATCGGCTCGGCGCAGGAGCCCCGGAGATCGAGGACTTTATCCGAGGCGGTACTTCCAGTAGTCTGGATGGCGGCTGTGGTGCTCAATCAGCTCAATTTCGGCATCCGGGTGATAGATCAGCCTCATCGGAGGGCTTGACGGGCAGCCTTCATGACCTGCTGGTGAGAACGGCCTTCGACGGTCCCGGCAGACAGCTCCCGATCCCGCCTCCTGGCCTGCTCGACGGCTTCCCGCTCCTCGGCGTTGGCGTCGCCCTCACGCGCCTCGTCAATGCTCTGCCAGAGCGCTTGCGCCAGATCGATCCGATCTGGCAGCGGCAGCGCCAGCACCTTCTGGGTCA
>JBJMGZ010000730.1:0-19231 GCA_045807605.1 Thermoanaerobaculia bacterium
TGACGAAGAACAGCCACTCCATCAGCACATGGAAGGAGACCGCCACCACGGTGAGAGCCGCGAGCCGCCGCATCCCTCAGCGTCCCGGCTTCTCGAAATGTCTGTCACTGCCTTCGGTTCTGGCCGCCATGGTCGAGCGCCTCCGAAGTGAGTGCACCGGGCACCCATTCCCTTTCAGGCGCGCGGCTAGCGCGCCTGGTAGCCGCTGGCCCGCAGGTGGTCCAGCAGGAAGGTGCGCACCCGGCTGGGATCGAGGGGCGCGCAGGCATCGCCCCAGGCGTCGATGCGGGAGGTGTTCCGCGTCATCGTCGGCAGGTCCAGCGTGACCGCCTCCCGGCCCGAGATCACGGTCAGCGAGCGCAGCGCGTACCAGGGGGGCGCCGGGACGCTCGACCAGAAGGTCCCGTTGAAAACGAGCTGATCCTCGTCGTACCTGGCGCTCACGATCCAGCGGCAGGGGTCGGGCCGGCCGCGCAGCAGCGAGACCCCGCCCATCCAGGGCGGCGCTGCGATCCCCAGGGCGTCGAGGAGCGTGGGCGCGACGTCGAGGTTCTGGACGTTCTCCTTCACCCGTCCGGCGCGCGCCCCGCCGGGGAAGCGGAAGACGAGAGGCAGCCGGTCCAGGGTCGTGAATCTCTCGCCGTGGTCCGAGTAGACGACGACGATGGTCCTGTCCAGGAGCCCTCTGCGGCGCAGGAAGCCGACCACCTCCTCGAGCGAGCGGTCGAAATCCACCACCGCGTCGTCGTAGAAGTCGGTCATCCAGGTCTCCTTCTGCGGCTTGCCGGCCGAGTAGATCCGCCGCCGTGGCTTGAACTTCCAGCCGTGGGTGCCCATGAGGTGAACGTGGGCGAAGAAGGGCCTGTCGGACTCGTCGATGAACCGGAACAGCTCGCGCAGCCGCGCGTCGTCCCCATGCGCGGGGACGTTGCTGCCGTGGACGTCCTTGAAGGGGTCCATCCGCGGCGCGGCGGATTGGAGGAAGAGGGGCAGGAGCCGTTCCGCCAGGCGCCCGCGCATCAGGGCCAGGAAGTAGGCGCCCGTCTGCCCCAGGCGGTCGAAGGGGACGATCCTCTCGGCCGGAGCCGTGGAGCGGGAGTTGGCCCAGTCGAAGGCGCCCTGGAGGTTGAGGTCCGCAGCGTCGGCGTACCAGCGGATGCTGAACTGGCCCGTGCGGTAGCCGAGCCGCCGCAGCAGCCCGGGCAGGTGCAGGTAGGCCGCCTCTCCCCTGGCGATGTCCGGCGGATAGATCACGCCGGTCTCGGTGGGCAGGCGGCTGGTGAGCATCGAGACCGTCGACGAGGCGGTCGAGGCCCCGTTCGGGAAGGCGTTCTCGAACACCAGCGCCTGCCGGGCGAAGCGCGCGAGGAACGGCGTCGTGTCGCGCTCGTAGCCGAACAGGGACGTGCGCTTCGCGTTCAGGCCGTCGCTCCCCAGGACGAGGATGTTGGGCCGGTGCGCGGCCGCTCCATCGAGGCTCTCCGGCAGGGCGTCCGGCACCCTGGCGCCGGACATGGAAAAGAGGGCCGCGCCGGTGGAGACCGCGACGACGATCAGCGCCGCCGCCTGGAAGATGCGGCTCCGCGCGATCCCCTTCATCCAGCTCCCCATCCAGCGCCAGGTGAAGAACGCCAGCAGCGCGAAGACGAGGAGGGGAACGGCCTTGCCGCTCCCTTCGAGCGAAGCGCTCCCCCAGCCGAACAGCGTGCGCGTGAAGTTGTCGACCAGCAGCAGCAGCGTGGCCGCGAGGACCAGGGCGGGAATCCCGCGGGCCAGGAGAAGGCAGATTCTCTCCGCGCGGGGACCGGTCCGGGCCGGGAGGGCGAGGACCAGGAGGAGCGCGAGCGCCGCGGCGAGCAGGGGAAAGGACGCCGCCCAGGGGAGCAGCGCCTTCTCGTGGGTGGGGAGCGGGGTGAGGAAGGAGGGCTTGGTGACGAAGAACAGCCACTCCATCAGCACGTGGAAGAAGACCGCCGCCACGGTGAGCGCCGCGAGCCGCCGCATGCCTCAGCGCCTCCGGGACTTCGCGAAGTAGAGGATGCGGCGCCCCGAGGGGAGCTCCTGCCGCCGCAGCACCTCGAAGGAGGCCGCGAGCTCCCTCTCGAACACGGGCAGGTCGTAATCCTCGTAGACGTCGTCGCGGTGCCGGAGGAGCCCCTGGACGCGCGCATCCTCGCGGGTGACGAGCTCGATGACGAGGAACCGGCCGAGGCCGGCGAGCCAGTCGAGCACCTCGGCGAGGCGCAGGTTGGCCCCGATGACCAGGTGGTGGATCAGCGCCAGGCAGAGCACCAGGTCCGGCAGCCCGCGCTCCGGCAGGCTCTTGCGCTCGCGCCCGCGCCAGCCCCGGCCCGGAGAGGGGTCCGCGAGGTTGCAGACCAGGGGGAGGATCCTGGAGTCTCCTGGTTCGAACAGCCGCTCGACCGCCCTTGGATCGGCCTCCAGCGCGACCACGTAGTCCGAGCCCTCGGCGGCGATCCGCGAGTAGACGCCGGTGTTGGCTCCCAGGTCCCAGGTCAGGTTCCAGCGCTGGTGCGCCACGGCCTCGCGCACGAAGCGCCCCTTCTCCTCGCGGTCGGCTCCGGCGTAGCCCGGGTCCTCGCCATACCCGGCCCAGGCGGACCGCCGCTCCGGCAGCGCGAGCCCTTCGACGAGGCGCGCCAGGCCGCGCACGTTGGCGCGGATCAGCTCCTTGCGGAACCCGGCCGCGGCCAGCTCGCGCTTCACGTCGCGGGACTGCGCGGCCTGATCGTATCGGGCCTGGCTGCGCGCGTGCAGCCAGACGTGGGTGAGGACCCCGCGGCGCAGGAGATCGCGCGCGCCGAGCAGGGCCAGGAGGTCCTGCGGCGGGATGCCTTCCAGGCTGCCGCGGAGCCAGGGCTGGAACGGCACGCCCTTGTACGCCTCCAGGAGGAGCGGGTTGAGGAACAGCTCGCAGAACTGGCGGTAGCCCACCCACGGCTCGCCGGGCTTCAGGCGGTAGAAGGAGAGGACGTCGATGAACACCGGCCGGCAGCCCCGCCACTGGATGTTGTAGGGCGTGGCGTCCTTGAGCGACAGGTCCTCGGCGAGGGCGGCCTCGATCAGCTCGAGCTGGAGCAGGGCCGCCTGCCTGAGCATGCCGAAGCACCACTCGTAGGGGTAGGAGATGAACGGGATGCGCTCGTGGCGGAGGACGGCCGCCCACTCGCCGGGCTGGCTTGGCGAGGAGTCGACCTGCTCGGTTTCGACGATCTTTCCCTGCTGGACAAGGCGGGGGAAGAAGCGGGTGGCGCGGAGGGCCTGCCACTCGGGCAGGGCATGCTCGGTCAGGCCTCGAAAGACGTTCTCGCCGCTGTAGAAGATCCTGCCGGTCCGGTCGCGGAAGGACCCGGCCTCAAGCTCCATCCCGGGTCTCCGGGTCCGCCTCTTCCGGCTCGTCGCTCTTCTTGCGGCCGAGCCCGACGGCGGTGAGGATCCGGGCCCAGAAGAGCCGCAGCGCGATCGCCACGCCGGCGAGACCGCCCAGGATGAGCTGGAGCATCATGCTGCCGGCGGACGGATCGAGATAGGCGAGAAACAGCCAGCTCATGGGCGACACCTCTTGAACCGAGAGTGGGTAGACAGAGAAATCTATCACGGCCGGCGCCAGCGGTAGAGCTCGACGCGGTACGGACGCACCGGCACGTCGGGCGGAGCGGGGACGCGCACCCGCTCTTCCAGGCCCGTGAGCTCGAAGCGCTGGGTCACGAGGCGGCGCCTGCGGCCGCGGCGGCCGGTCTCGGTGAGGGGGAGGCGCCGGCCGCCCGGCTCGATGCGCAGAGCGTCCACCGCGCCGGCCTCCCGCGGCACCCAGACTACGAGCGAGGCCACCTCGCCGGGCCGCAGCCCCGAGGGCATGCGGCCGGCGAGGGCGCGCGCCGGGCCGGGCCGGCCGAGCGCGAGCGGCTCGGGCGCCGACGCGGGGCTCCAGGGGTGGAGCAGCAGCACCACGGGCTCGCCGCGGCTGCGGAAGGGCGCGCCGGAGATCACCCGCGCCCGGCCACCGCGCAGGAGCGCCTCGCGCCCGCGGTAGAGCTCGGCTTCCTTCCCCTGGAACCGGTTGCGGAGGAAGACCTCGGCGTCGGCCCGCTCGAGCGTGGCCGGATCGATCCGCGACAGCCGGTCCACGCCGGTGGTGATGGCGCGGTCCGCACCGCGCACCAGCCGGAGCGCGCCCCCCTGGTTCTCGTAGATCACCTGCCGCAGCTCCAACGGCGCGAGCTCCGCGGTCAGCGCATCGCCCGCCCTGTCCCAGGTGGTGGGCACGACCCGCTCGTAGACGAGGTCGGCCTGCTGCCAGGCGAGGAAGGCCGCGGGCACCAGGCAGACCACGGCGGTGATCTCCGGCAGCGTGCGGAGCGGTGCGGCGCGGCCGGCGACGAGCTGCCAGAGCCCGACGAAGGCCCAGGCCGCGAACAGCGACGTGAAGGGGACGACGAGCAGGTAGTTCTGCCCGCGGAACAGGGTCGTGGCCGCGGAGTGGAACGCCGAGTAGCCGACGAAATGGACCAGGGCGAGAGCGGCCCCGAGCCGCCGCTCCGGGCTCCAGCCCGCGGGACGGAAGACCTTCCAGATCAATCCGAGGAGCCCGGCGGCGGCAAAGGCCGCCACGATGGGACCGTGATGCTCGACCAGGAACTGCGCCTGCTGCGCGAGCACGTCGGCATGGCCCGTGCCGCGCTGCCGGGCGTTGCCGGAGTAGTGGGTGAGTTGCTTCGGGATGTACTCCAGCACCACGCCGAGGTACGGGTTCAGGACGACGAAGACGGCGAAGGAGGCGAGCCCGGCGAGGGCGAGCCAGAGCCACAGCCGCCGCTCGCGCCAGCCGCGGGCGAGCACGAAGCCGGTGATGGGGATGGCCGCGCCGATGCCCGTGTACTTGGTGGCCACGGCGAGACCCACGCCGATCCCGACCTTGAGGAAGCGCCGGAGGGCGGGCCGGAGCGCCGCGTCGAGGGTCCAGTAGAAGGTCACCAGGGTGAGGAGCAGCACCAGGATGTCGGGCTTGAACTGGGTCGAGCTGAGCACATGGCGTGGAAACGCGGACATGGCCGCCGCGGCCAGGAGCCCGACCTCGGGGGAGAAGATCCGCCGGCCGATCAGGAAGAGCACCCAGAGGCTCAGCACGCCGTAGGCCACGTTGCACAGCCGGGCGAGGAGGTAGGCGGTAGGGGAATAGCGGTCGGCCGTCTTGCCGTAGATCGAGAGCGCCTGGATGCCGGTCGAGCGGTGGAGCGCCTGGCTCGCGGCAAGGAGCGCGGTCTGCGGCAGGTAGGAGAGGCTCAGGTAGTAGGCCTGACCGGGCCGCCAGTTGCCCTGGCGCAGGATCAGGGAGACGTTACGGAAGGTATAGCGCTCGTCGTAGTAGCGCCCGGCCTGCAGCCCCTGGCCCGCGTCCCACGCGCGCAGCGCGAAGCTCACGAGGAGCAGCGCGGCCAGCGCTGGACCGACCCAACCCGGCGAACGCTGCGGACTGGTTTCCGGTCGATCCGGCAGAGATATATCCATGCGTTTCGGGGGCGGATGATAGCATGCGCCCCCGCATGGGCACCGATCGCGAAGTTCTCGGCCTCATCCCTGCCGCGGGCCGCGCGGAGCGGCTGGGACGGCTGCCGTGCAGCAAGGAGCTTCTGCCCATCGGCTTCCGCGAGACGCCGCAGGGGACGGCTCCCAAGGTGGCCTGCCACTACCTGCTGGAGCGCTTCCGGGCCGCGGGCATCCGCCGGGCCTTCCTGGTGCTCCACGAGTCGAAGTGGGACGTGGCCCGCTACTTCGGGACCGGCGCGATGGCGGACATGGCGCTCGCCTATCTCTCCATTCCCGGCTCCCGCAGCGTGCCCGAGACGCTCGACAACGCCTTTCCCTTCGTCCGGGACTCGATCGTGGCTCTCGGCTTCCCCGACTGCCTGTTCGAGCCGGTGGACGCCTATGCCCGCCTCCTGGAGCGTCAGGCGGCCACCGGGGCTGATCTGGTGCTCGGACTCTTCCCGACCGATCGCTGCCGCACGACCGACATGGTGGACTGCTCACCCGAAGGCCGGGTGCGGCGGATCGAGGTGCGGCCGGAGAGCACGCCGCTGCGCTTCAACTGGCTGATTGCGGTCTGGACGCCGGTCTTCACCCGCCACCTGCACGAGGCGGTCGGGTCGTCGGCTCCGGAGGGCGGCGAGCTTCAGATCGGGGCGGTGGTGCGGTCGGCGGTGGAGAGGGGGCTCCACGCCGAGGGGGTCGAGTTTCCCGAGGGGTGGTTCCGCGACATCGGCACGCCGGCCGACCTCGCGGCGGCCTTGCGCGAGAGCCGCCTCCCCGCGGGGTAAGATCCGCAGGCCATGCAGAAAGTCCGACTTGCCGTGCTGGGCTGTGGAGCGGTGGCCCAGATCCACCACCTGCCGGCGATCTCCGCCTCGGAGCGGGCCGAGGCCGTGGTGGTGGTGGATGCCGATGCTGCCCGCGTCCGCGCCATGGCCGAGCGTTTCGGAGTCCCGGCCTCCGCCACCGACTACCGCGAGGTCCTCGACCGCGTCGACGCCGCGGTCATCGCGCTGCCCAACAGCCTGCACGCGCCGGTCGCGGTCGACCTGCTCCGCCGCGGCGTGCCGGTGCTGGTGGAGAAGCCCATGGCGCTGACGGTGCGCGAGTGCGACGAGATGATCGTCGCGGCCGAGGCGGGCGGCGCCGCCCTCGCCGTGGGGCTTGACTTCCGCTTCTTCGACTCGACCCGCTTCGTGAAGGACTTCCTGGCCGAAGGGCTCCTGGGCGGGCTGCGCGGGTTCGACCTGCGCCAGGGGGTGATCCCGCGCTGGCCTTTCGCCACCGACTTCCTCCTGCGCAAGGAGACCGCGGGCGGCGGCGTGCTCGCCGATTTCGGAGTGCACGTGCTCGACCTCCTCCTCGTCTGGCTGGGGGAGTGGGAGGCCCTCGACTACCGCGACGACGCCCAGGGAGGGATCGAGTCCGACTGCGAGATGCTCCTCCGGATGCGCTCGGGCGTCGAAGGGACGGTCGAGATCAGCCGCACCCGCAACCTGCGGAACACCTGCATCTTCGAAGGCGAGCGCGCCTCCCTGGAGGTCGGCATCTGGGATCCCGATCCGACGATCACGCTGCGCTTCGGAAGGCAGGAGACGTCGCTCGCCGGCCAGGCTGGAGCCGAGAGGCTGACTTTCCAGGACGTGTTCGTGCGCCAGATCGACGACTTCGCCGCGGCCGTCCGCGAGGGGCGCGAGCCCTTCGTGCCCGGGCGCGAGGGGCGGCGCTCGCTCGAGCTGATCGAGGCCTGCTACGCCGCGCGCCAGCCGCTGGAGCTGCCATGGTCGAACCCTCCGGAGCTCTCCGGAGGGGATAGCCGATGAACAAGGTCCTGGTCACCGGCGCCTCCGGCTTCATCGGCGGCCGGCTCGTGGAGCGCCTGGTGCGCCAGGGAGCGGACGTGCGCGTCCTGGTGCGCAATCCTGCGTCGGCCGCGCGCCTCGCCCGCTTTCCGCTCACGTTCCACCTCGGCGACGTGACGAATACGGCCGACCTGGACAGGGCGGTCCAGGGATGCGACCTGGTCTTCCACTGCGCCTATGGCACCACCGGCAGCCAGAAGCGCCGCGCCTGGGTCAACCGGGTTGGCACCGAGCGCACCCTGGAAGCCGCGCACAAGGCCGGAGTGAAGCGGGTGGTCTATCTCAGCACCCTGATGGTCTACGGCCAGACCGCGGACGGCGACCTCGACGAGACTGCCCCCCGCCGCCGCTTCGGCAACGCCTACTCGGACAGCAAGCTCGACGCCGAGGGGATCGCGCTCCAGTACTCCCGCTCGGGCCGCGTGCCGGTGACCATCCTCCAGCCCACGGCGGTCTACGGCCCCTTCGGCGGCGTCTGGACGGCCCAGCCGCTGGCGGCGCTCAAGACCGGCCGCGTGATCCTCGTCAACGGCGGCGACGGTTTGGCGAACGCGGTCTACGTGGACGACCTGGTGAGCGCCATGCTCCTGGCGGCGGAAAAGGACGCGGCGGTTGGGGAGGCCTTCCTCATCTCCGGCCCCGATACCGTGACCTGGCGCGACCTCTACGACCGCTTCGCCCGCATGCTGGGAGACGGCCCGGAGCGCACCGTCCCGATGACGGCCGAAGAAGCCCTGGCTCACTACAAGCAGCACCAGCGGGAGACGAGCCGCTTCCACCAGGAATTCCTCCGGACCTTCAAGCAGGACCGCGGCTTCCGCGACCGGCTGATGGCCACCCGCGAGCTGATGGCCCTGCGCGAGCTCGCCAGCTCCGTGCTGCCCGAGGCGCTCCAGGACCGGATCAAGGGGAGGATGTCCGGCGGCGGCGGACGCCCTGCGCCGCCTCCGGACAAGGGCCTGCCGATCCATCCGCTCACGCCGCAGATGGTCGGCTTCTTCGCCGCGAAGACGCGGGTGCGGATCGACAAGGCCCGCCGGCTGCTGGGCTACGAGCCCGCCTTTCCGCTCCAGCGGGGGATGGAGCTCACCGGGCAGTGGGCGCGCTGGGCGAACCTGCTGTGAGCACCGAGCAGCGCGTCCTGCGCTCGACCCTGGCGGGCTACTCCATCCAGCTCGCGCGTCTCCTGGTGGGCTTCGTCGCCAAGCTGGTGCTGGCGCGCCTCATCCTTCCGGAAGGGCACGGCCTCTATGAAGAGGCCCTGCGCATCGTCACCGTCGCCTCGGCCGTGCGCGACCTCGGCCTGCCGTACCACCTGGTGCGGGACAGCCGCCGGCCCTACGGCACCGTGCTGGTTTCGACGCTCGTCCTCGGCCTCCTGATCTCCATCTTCCTGATCGTCGCCGCGCCGGTCTTCGGTTTCCTGACGCCGGACCTGCCGGCGGTGCTGCAGGTCTTCGCCATCTGGGTCTTCCTCGACGGCCTCGCGGTGGTGCCCAAGGCGTTCTTCGAGCGCGAGCTGACCATCGGCCGCCTGATCGCCCCGGAGGTCTGGCGCGGAGTGGTGATCGCCGTGGTCTCGGTCGCCCTCGCCTGGGCGGGCTGGAAGGTCTGGGCTTTCGTGGTGGCGGACCTGGCCGGTGCCCTGCTCCTGGCGGTCTTCTCCTGGAGCCGGGCGTGGGGGAGGATCCCGCTCAAGGCCGACCTCCATCTCCTGCCCGACCTGATCCGCCGCAGCTCCTGGCTGTTCTGGATCTGGGTCGTCCTCCAGCTCGTCACCTACATCGACATCTACATCATCCAGTACTTCGGCCGGACCGAGACCGTGGGCCTGTACATCCGGGCCTACATGATCGCCTTCCTCGTGGCGACGATCGTCTACCCGCGCGCTCTCTTCCCCACGCTGGTGGAGTACCTGGAGGACCGGCCGCGGTTCCTGGAGGCTTTCCGGCTGAGCACGCTCCAGCTCCTGGGCTGCCAGGTGGTGGCGAGCTACTTCCTGCTGCTCAACGCGGAGAAGGTGGTGCGCGTCCTGCTCGGGCCGGGGTGGGAAGGCGCGGCGCCGCTGCTGCGGGTGATCTCCTTCATCCCCTTCTTCGACCAGTTCACCATCCTCGGCGGCGAGATGCTCAAGGCGCGGCACCGGGACCGGGTATGGCTGGGCGTCATGCTGCTGAACCTGGTCTCCCTGGTGGGGTTCGGGATCGCCTTCACGCAGCGCTGGGGCGCCGCGGGCATGGGCGCCGCCAACTACCTGCTCGTGGGCAACCTGTGGATGGCCTGGGAGGTGGCCCGCGTCTTCGGGCCGCGCTTCCGGCAGCTCCTCGGCGACCTCGCCCTGGTCTACCTCGTGCCGCTCCCCTTCTTCGCTCTGGCCGCCTGGCTCTTCGAGGCGGGCTCCTGGGCGCGCTTCGCGGCCTCGCTGGCGGCGGCGGCCGTCGCCGCCGCCATGCTGGTGCTCAGGTACTGGCGGCCGTTCCAGGCTTTCTTCGGAGCGTCCCCTACGGCTGCATCTCGATCCTGAGGTTCGAGTACACCCAGTCATAGGTGGGGAACTCGATCCCCTCCGCCGCCTGCTCCGCGGTGTGGCCGAACTGGACGTACAGGCCCGTGGCGGGCACCGTGATCGTGTTGTTCAGCGCCGAGCCCGCCATCTCCAGGGTCGACACCGTGGCCCCGCCCGACGTGACCGTCATCGTGATCTTGTTGATCTCCGCGTCATAGACGTAGCGGATGTGGTAGGAGACCCCCTGCTGGAGCACCAGGGGGACCTCCTTGAGCGTCAGCGCCTTGGCTGCCATGTCCAGGTTCTGGGTGTTCTTGATCCCGCTGCGCGGCGGGCCGAACGCGTTCACATTGACAAGGGTGTTGCTCCGGTACTTGCCACGATGGATCCAGATCAGGTTGTGGTTGCCGTCGGGCTTGCTCGCCGTCCACGGGCCGGGGATCACATCCCACTCGACGATGAACTTGCGGAGGACCAGCGGCTGCGACACCGGGACGTTGATGATCTTGACCTCGTCTCCGAGGACCGGCTTGTGAACCTGGCCGGTGCGCTCGAACACGATCGCGCCGGGCGCCGGCCCCGGACCCGCAGGGCCGGGCAGGGTGGAGGCGCCCGAGGCCGAGGGGGTCACGAACGAGAGCAGCGTCCGGGCCGCGTTGAACACCGGCGCGAACGCGAAGAACGGCTGGTTGCAGGTAACCTGGGCGCGGGCGTCGGCGATGGACGGCGCGCCCAGGAGCACGAACGCGTCGCCGAAATTGCGCAGCGACAGCGGCTGCACGGCTACCCGCGCGGTGCCGCCGAGCTGCGTACCGTCGGCCCGGAAGAACTGGATGTCGCAGGCCGCCGCCTGGTTCGCGAGGTTCACGACCGCGAGGTCCGTATAGGACCCGGACGTGTCGCGGAACAGCCCCTGGAGATGCGCGGAGGCGCCCGCGGGCAGGGCGTTGTCCGACGAGATCACCGGCACCTCGGTGGTGCCGGCGAAGCCGCTGGCCGGCGAGCTCGCCATGCGCGCGTGGACGAGCACCTGGGTGCCCGCCTCGATCTCCAGCAACCCGGGCGCCGGAGAGCCGAGGCCGACCAGCTTGCTGGTGCGCAGGGGCAGGATCGTGGCCTTCGTGCTCGGCACCGGACGCTCGGTGCCGTTCGTGCCCGCGGGCAGGAAGAGCGTGCCGTAGCGCCGCTCCTGGGTGCCGCTGTTGCTCAGCCAGACCTCCGTGGCATGGGTGCTCCCGGAAGGACCGTTGCGGTCGAGCACCGGGACGTAGACGAAGCCGGCGAAGGCGGGAGAGAGGGAGAGGGCGGCGACGAACGCGGTACCGGCGACGAAACGGGCGATCAGGCGCTTCTTCATGGGGTTACAACCTCCGAGTCGACTGCTTGACTCGGATGGATCATAGCAAAGGCCGCATGACAGCGCCTCCGCAACCAGGAAACAGCATAGAATCTGCCCGCATCTTATGGATGACTCCCGCGCTCGATTCAATCCCGGCCTGGCCGTGCTGCTCCTCGCCTTGCTGCTCTGGGGCGGATTCTTGATCTATCGCACCTCGTTCGTGGCCGAGGACGGCAAGCGGTACTTCTGCCTGTTCGACGACGCCATGATCTCCATGACCTACGCCCGCAACCTGGTGGAGGGGTACGGGCTCAACTGGGCGCGCCAGGGCGCTCCGGTCGAGGGGTTCACCCATCCGCTCTGGCTGGTGCCCATGGTGGCGGCCAACCTCCTGCCGGTGGAGCTGCGCCTGCGCAGCCTGCCCATGCAGCTCCTCTCGCTCGCCGTGCTCGCGCTCCTGGCCGTGGCGGTGCGCCGCCTGGTGCTCTCGTGGTTCTCCGGCGAGCGGGCTAGGCACTGGATGCCCGCCGCGGTCATGACGGCCTTCTGCTACTCGCTGGCCTTCTGGTCCCTCATCGGCATGGAGACCGGGCTCCAGGCCCTGCTCGCCGTGGTGGCCGTGCACCTCGCCATTGCCTCGGTGGAGGGGAGGCGCGAGCGCCACCTGGAGCTGTGGGTGGTCTGCGCCGCGGCCTACCTGCTGCGCATGGACATGCTCCTGCTCGTCGTCGCGGTCCAGGCCTGGGTGGTGGCGCGAGGAGGCCTGAAGCGCGATCCCCGAAGATGGCTCCTCGGGCTCGGGCTCTTCCTGGCCGTGGTGCTCGGCTACGAGCTGTTCCGCTGGGTGTACTTCCACGATGTCCTGCCGAACACGTACTACCTCAAGATGACCGGCGTGCCCAGGGTGGTCCGTCTCCTGCGCGGCCTCCTCTCGCTCGAGCTCTTCGTCCGCGACCACCTCCTGCTCCTCGTCGCGGCCGCGATCGGGGCCATCCCCCTGCTGCGGCCCCCCATGGAGAACAACCGGCGGCTGGAGCTGCCGGCCGGGATCTTCCTCCTCTACTGCGCCTACAGCGTCTGGGTCGGGGGGGATGCCTGGGACATGGACGTGGAGGTGCCGGTGCGCGCGAACCGCTACATCTCGTTCGTGCTGCCGCTGCTGTTCGTGCTGCTGAACGGAGTGCTCAACCGGGTGCTGGAGAACGTCCGTGAGCTGCCGGGGAAATGGGCCGCGGGCGCGGCCGGAGCCCTGGGCCTGCTCCTCGTCAACGGCCTCTGGCCGGGGGGCACGGACACGGCCTGGCGCCTGATGATGGGGACCCAGCGTCCGCCGCAGGTGGAGAGCCATGTCACGGTGCTGCGCCAGCTCCGCCGGATGCAGCGGGTGGTGCGGCCCGGAGCGACGGTCGCCACGGCCTGGGCGGGCATCCCGGCCTACTTCAGCGACTACAAGCTGGTGGACATCCTGGGCTTCAACGACCGCCACGTGGCCCGGGCGCCGAGCCGGCTCCCGGGGGACGAGGACCATCCCCGGCTCTTCCGTCCGGGGCACGACCGCTGGGATTTCGACTACCTGCTCGGGAGCGTGCGGCCCGACGCCTTCTTCCAGGTCTGGGGCCCGCGCCTGGAGGGGCTCAAGGTCGGGGAGCTGATGACCGGGGCCGGCTACAGGCGGCGCGACGGCATCTGGCTCAAGCGGAGCTCGCCCTGGGTCCTGGACCTGCCGCCCGAGGAGAAGCCGCTGCGCGAAGCAGGGCGCCGGCGCCAGCAGAAGAAGCGTCAGGCGGTACAGAGCGGAGCTACTGGAACATCTCTACCCTGAGGTCGTAGTACGACCAGCCCCAGCTCGGGATCTCGGGGCCTTCCTGGCCCGGGTAGTGCCCGAACTCCACGTTCAGGGCGGGCGGATGGATCGCCAGGATGTGGCCCGAGGCCGTGCCGGGCATGGTGAAGCTCCTGAGCTTCGTGCCGCCCTGGGAGATCTCGGCCGTGATCAGGTTCGCCGTGGCGTCGTAGGTGTAGCGCAGGTGGTAGCGCTTGCCCTGTTCGAGCTGCAGCCCCGCCTCGTTGGCTGTCACCTCCCCGGCCCCCAGGTCCACGTTCTGGTTCATCTTGATCGTGTACTTGTTCGGCCCGAAGGCGTTGACGTTCGCGATCGTGTTGCCGCGGAACTTGCCGCGGTAGAGCCAGATGATCGCGTGGTTGCCCGGGATCTTCTCGCGGTTCCAGGGTCCCGGGACGAAGTCGCACTCGATGAGCATCCGCTTGACGGACATCGTCTGCTGGATCGGGATGTCGACCGTGCCCTTGGCGTTGTTCGGCGGCGTGGCGGTATGGATGAGGCCGCTCTTCTGGAAGACGACGGAGTTGCCGGAGCCGGGAGTGGGAGGAGGGGTGCCGCCGCCGCTGTCCGCGGCCGTGGTGGCCGAGGGCTCCAGGAACCAGACCTGCGACAGGGGCAGGTTGACGATCGAGGCGAAGGCGAAGAACGGCTGGTTGCAGGTGACCTGCGCCCGCGCGTCCGCGATCGCCTGCTCGCCCACGGCGCCGAGGGCGTCGTCGAACTGGCGCAGCGACAGCGCGAAGAAGGACAGCGTCACCGTCGAGCCGATCTGCGTGCCGTTCACCCGGAAGAGCTTGAGCTCGCACTGCGCTCCCTGGCTGCCGAGGTTCACCACGCCCAGGTTCGAAACCGTGCCCCGGCCGGGATCGCGCTCCAGCCCGACCAGGTAGGCGGTCTTGCCGGAGGCGACGGTGTTCGCGGACGAGATCACGGGCACCGAGACCCGCGTCTGGATGCCGGAGGGCGAGGTGTTGACGAGCTGCGCCTCGACCGACATCTCCTGGCCGGAGCGCACTTCGAGGAGGCCCGACGCGGCGCCCACGTTCGAGAGCAGGAACGTGCGCATCGCGGGCACCGGGATCTCCGTGCCGCCGCTGTGCGTGCCGTCGGTGCTGGCCGGGATGAAATGGGTGGAGAAGCCGCGCTGCGCGCCGGCCGGGTTCGAGACCCAGACCTCCGTCGAGTGGAGGCTGCCGTCAAACCAGCTCGGCAGGGTCACCGGCACGTAGACGGCACCCGCCCAGACCGGGACGGACGCAAGGCACAGCACAAGGGCGGCGAGCGTTGCCTTCTTCACGGGCACCTCCTCGGGAGGTTGCGGAACGTACTGCCGAAAATAGCTTCCTGAGCATAGGGTACGCCAGTTGCGCCGGGCGCGCAATCCCCCCATGAAGCGTCGTAAAGCGGCATAAACAAAAGCGGACCGGGTTTCCCCGGTCCGCCTCGATCGTCGGTAGGACAGCGGTTACTTGCCTGCCCGCAGCTCGACGCGCAGGTTGGAGTAGCGCCAGCCCGGGCTGTCCATCTCCGGCAGATGCTGGCCCTTGTAGTGGCCGAACTCGGAGAAGAGCGCGCCCTTGGGGCTCAAGCCGGCCTTGGTCACGGTCAGGAACTTGATCTTCGCCGCCGTGTTCATGGTGTTCGTCTTGAGCAGGGCGCCGCCCTGGAACAGCTCGAGCGTGACCTTCTTGCTGGCCGCGTCGAAGGTGTAGCGGAAGTGGTACTCCGTGTTCTGCTGCAGGAGGATGCCGAGCTTCGTGTTGGTGTTGGTGAGCTTCGCCATCTCGACGTTCTGCGCAATCTTGACGAAGGCCTTGCCCGGGCCGAACGCGTTGACGTTGGAGACCGTGTTGCTGCGGAAGCGGCCGCGGTGGAGGAACATCAGGTTGTGGTTGCCGGAGACCTTCCTGGGGTTCCAGGGGCCGGGGTTGACGTCCCACTCCAGCACCATCCGGGTCGCGTTGATGTCATGGGGCACCTGGATGCAGACGATCCCCTTCTCCTTGCCCTTGACGGCGTTGTGGACCGTCCCTTCCTTGCCGGCGATGAAGACGTTGGGCTCGACCTCGGTCGCGCTGACGGTGAAGTCGCAGGGACCGTTGGGGCCGAAGGACTCGGCCCAGGTGACCTTCTTCTCGCTGGAGCCGGCCGCGGCGCCGTAGGAGTAGAAGGGCTGGTCGCAGGAGACCTGGGCGCCCGCGGCGACGCGGGTGCCGATCCGGTCGGCGAAGTCGAACTGGGCGCTGCTGCCCGCCGCGACCGTGAAGGAGGCCTCGTCGAGGAGGCCGGCCTTCCCGTCGAGCAGGCGGACCGAGCACTGGGCGGACTGCTTTCCGGGAACGGCGGCACCGACGACGAGAGTGCGGTAGCCACCCTCGTGCTCGAGCCCGGCAAGCGCGGCGATGTCCCTGGCCGGAGCCAGCTCGCGGGCGTCGAAGGGCACGGTGCCGGCGTCGTCCGACCAGCGGGCGGCGTAGACGACAGGGACGGCGAGGGAGAGGGTGAGAGCGAGCGAGACGAGGGCCTTTTTCATTGCGTACGCGACCTCCATGTGTCTGCGAGGAAAGCCCGGACATCCGCCGCGGGCGCATCCTCTTGCCTGCAAGAAATAGCTACCGGAGCATGGTACGCGGTTTGCCAGGTGTGCGCAACCCGCTGCCGGCAGCGGGAACCTAAATCTCCTGGCTCGATCTTAAACGCCCTGGCGGGGCGAATGCAACATAAATTGTGCAATCCACCCTGCGGTACTATCGCTCCCTCGGAGGAGGGCAGATGCTCGGAACGCTCGGCCGGCGCGCCTTCAAGCTGGTCTACATCGTCTACTACCGTCTTCTCTACGGCCGCCGCTTCCCCTTCGCGGACCGGCTGGAGCGCCGGGTGCGGGAGTGGGAGCACGAGACCGGCCGCGGCGACGCACCGGTCTCCCGCGAGGCATGGGAGGAGCAGTACCGGGCCGGCAGCTGGGCCTTCATGAGAGCCACGGACGAGCTGGCCCGCTACAGCGTGATCGCCGGCTACCTCGATCATCTCCATCCCGGCGGCTCGGTGCTCGACGTGGGTGCGGGCGAGGGGATCCTGCTGGATCACATCCGTCCTTCGCGCTACCTGGGGATCGACCTCTCCGAGGAGGCAGTGCAGCAGGGAGCTCATCGGATCAGCGAGCGTGCCGCGCTCCTGGCCGCCGATGCCGAGAAGTACCGCCCCACCGAGCGCTGGGACGCGATCGTCTTCAACGAGTGCGTCTACTACTTCGAGGACCCGGTCGGCACCGTGCTCGCGTACCGCGACGGCTTGGCGGAAGGGGGCACGCTGATCGTCTCGACCTTCCGTTCCCGGCGCGCGGACGTCATCGCGAAGCGCCTGATCGAAAGGCTTCTTCTGATCGAGGAGGTTGCGGTGACGAACCGGAAGGGGACGTGGGTGGTGCGGCTGTTCAGGAAATGACCTTCTTCTGCTTCATGCGCTCCACCCACTCCTCATAAGACATCGGGCAGTTAGCGAGGCGGAGCGTGTGATGAGGGGAGAGGTGGAGATCCTCGGGGAGATGGCCGTGGCCGGTGTCCTTGCGGGAGGAGCGCCGGATCCCGAACTGAACGACGAGGTTGTCCTGGTAATAGACGCTTGCCAAGTCATGGGCGCCACGGCCGCGGTCCACGGAAGCGTTGAGCTTCCTCACGATCCGGTCCGCGTGCTCGCGCGTGACCCGCGGACCTCTACGCGGCACGGATGAAGTCCCGGAGGACGGCGAGCCGGCGGGCCGGCTCCGACCCGAGCTTCTCGGCAGGATGGGATCGCAGGCTGTCGAAAACATCCAGGACGAGCGCCTTGAGGCTTTCGAAAGCCTCGCTCTGCGTCTCGCCCGAAGCGTTGACGTTGGCCTCGACGAACGAGGCGACGAACTCTCCGCCTTCGGACCGGATGAGGACCGGAATGGGACGGAGGATCTCGTAGGGCTCGGGCGCGAAGGTTGAGATCTGGAGAGTCACTGGATCGATCCGTTCGGAAAGCGTGCGAACGGCTTGCTCCAGACGGTCCAACCGCAGGGCATGGTCGAACTGTTCCATGCCCGCGAGGATACCCGAAACCGGGGTCGCGATCTAGCGTCTTGCGGCAACAGGTTCCGGAGAGAAGCGCGCTGGCGGAGGTCCGAGCCACCGCAGGTGCTCGTCCACCCGGCCCTCCCCCTGGAGCTCGCGGATGCGGAGCAGGCGGGTGAAGCAGGGGCCGAGGAACTCGGCCTCGGTGAGGCCGGCCGCGCGGTAGGCGTCGGCGAGCTCCTTGGCGCCGCGGCGGGCGTCCCACTGCGGTTTGAAGGCGGGGAGCACGCGCTCGATCTTGGAGCAGTCCACGCGGTAGCAGCGCTTGTCCGGGCCGGCGCCTTCGGCGTAGGTGATGCGGCAGCCGGGGACCGTCTCGGCCACGATCTCGGCCAGCTCGCGGATGCGGTAGTTGTCCGCGGTGCGGCCGACGTTGAACGCCTGATCATGGATGTCCTGCCGGGGGGCTTCGAGCGCGGCGAGGAAGGCGCGCGAGATGTCCTCGATGTGGACGAGCGGGCGCCAGGGCGTGCCGTCGCTCATCAGGTGGATGCGCCCGGTGGTGATCGCGTATCCAATCAAGTTGTTGAGCACCAGGTCCACCCGCAGCCGGGGGGAGACCCCGTACGCCGTGGCGTTCCTCAGGTAGACGGGGCTGAAGGTGTCGTCCGCCAGCTCGGCGAGCTGCTGCTCCAGGCGCACCTTGGAGATGCCGTACGGAGTCACCGGGTTGAACGCGGCGCTCTCGTCGAGGAAGTCGTCGCCGGCCGCGCCGTAGGTGCTGCACGAAGACGAGAAGAGGAACCGCTTCACGCCCGCCTGCTTCGCGAGCCGCGCGAAGCGGATCGAGGCCGCGTCGTTGATGTCGAACGTCAGCGACGAGTCCAGGTTCCCCAGCGGATCGTTGGACAGACCGGCCAGGTGGAGCACCGCCTCGAACCCCTGAAGGTCGCGCAGCTCGGCGTCGCGGAGGTCCTTGCGCAGGGAGGGGATCTCCGGGGCCTTCTGCCCCGCGAGCAGGCAGGGCTCGAAGAAGTCCGCATCGAACCCGAAGACCTCGTGCCCCGCCGACTGGAGCAGGGGAACCATGACGCTGCCGATGTAGCCGTTGTGACCGGTGACCAGGACTCTCATGACGGGGCGGGAGCGTATCAGATGGGGAGGGCGTCCCGGTAGCGGAAGCTGAGATCCACGAGCCGCACCCGCAGCTCTCGAAAAACCCTCCGGTCCTCTCCCGGAAGGCGCTCCAGCCCTTCAAGGCCGCAATGGCCTTGCGCTCCTGGCATCCCTGACAGCGGCGGCTCCAACGGGTCCCGCACGACCCGCAGCGGCTGTCGCATTCCCGGGATTGTCAGAGAGCGGACTTCCGGCACACGGAGCCCGAAGGCGAGGGACTCGTCGGGTACTCCGCGGATCGCCTCTGCCTGGGCGACGGTGGTACCGGCAGCGTCGAAGACGGAAAGCAGCGCAGGAGCACCGCGCTCGGCGGCCTGCCTCTTGTCGTTCTCGCTGAGCTCCAAATGGAGCACGTGCAGCTTCTGGGAATCCGGCGGAAAGTTGTGCCTGATCGTAGCGAGGCGGAACACCACGCCGGTCGTCAGCTCCTCCATGCAGAGCTAATCGACGGTGCGCCGGAGACGCGACATCATCTCCGCCGAAAAGGTTCCGAGGGGGTGGTCGTCCTCGCCGAGACGTTCACCCGAGGTGCGATCAAGGTAGAACCAGTCATACCTCCCGTTGGAGAGCACCTCGATCTCGAAATGATGGGGACCGCGGTCCCACGTCATCACGAACTCACCGGCTTCGGAGGCCATTGCATGGGGGAGCGGCAGGTCCTTCTCGCCTCGCCTCTGGAGGTGCTCCCAGAGAACCTCGATCTGTCGAACCCGGTGGTCAGGCAGAGGACCCGAAGGCTCCGCCAGATTTCGGAGATACCGTTCCCAGTCCGGTTCTGCCGGGTCGAACGCGCTGCTATGGACGTTTCGCTCAGGCCTCGCCATGGGCTGTTAGGATACACCAATCGGCGTCAAGGCGCGATCACCCGATACTTCCAGCACCCCTCCAGACGACCGAGCCTCCAGCCGAGCTGCCAGA
>JBJMGZ010000731.1:0-9667 GCA_045807605.1 Thermoanaerobaculia bacterium
AGGAGGCTGTTGGCCCTGCTCGCGCTCCTTCCGGACGGGATCGCCCACGAGGACCTCGATGCGCTCCTGCCCGAAGAGGCAGGCGAGGCGGCGGCGGTCCTGAGAAAGGTGGGGCTTGCTTTCGACCAGAGCACCCGGCTCCGGGCTCTCGCGCCGATCCGGGAGTACGTGCAATGGAAGCACGTGCCGGAGGCAGAGGATCTAGATCGGACTATTGATCATTACGTGGAACTTGCGGGCAAAGGGGATCTCCTGGGTTGGCAGGGAGGGGCAGAGGCATCGAGCAGGCTCGTTCAGGAGATTGGGAATCTCGACTTGATGATTTCGAAAGGGCTTGAGAGAACCGATCCGGAACCGGCGATCCTGGCGGCTCGTGATCTGGGCACATTCAATTGGTTTTCCGGTTGGGGCTCGCGGGACCTCCTGGAAAAGGCCATATCCGTTGCCCACTCCAGCGGACGCCAGCAACTCGAAGCCGAATGCGCTAGGAAACTGGGAGACATCGCATTCGACCGCGCGGAGCATTACGCGGCCCAAGCTCGGTTTGAGGAGGCATTGCCACTCTTCCGAAAGGTCGGCGACGTGTTGGGTGAGGCCAATTGCATCCAGAGACTAGGTGAAATCGCACTTGAACAATCGAATTACCCCGCCGCCCAGCCTCGATTCGAGGAGGCATTGGCACTCTTCCGAAAGATTGACGTCGTGGTGGGTGAAGCCAACTGCATCCACTGCCTGGGTGACAGCGCATTTCGCCGCTTGGATTACGACACGGCCCGCTCTCGATTCGAGGAGGCATTGCCACTCTTCCGAAAGGTCGGCAACGTGTTGGGCGAGGCCAACTGCATTCGAGGCCTAGGAGCCTGTCGGGAAACCGCCACAAGTTCTCTGGATCGCGGTACACTAATCGTCCATGGAGAGGACCCAATTTAAGAGCTACGACCTCGACCAATGCCTGCTGCTTCCCCCTGACCTGCGCGAGTGGCTTCCTGAAGGCCACTTGGTGTACTTCATCCTGGATTTGGTCGAGGAGTTGGATCTCTCGGAGATCTATGCCTCCTATGAGGGTGGAAAGGGGGGGCGGCCAGCGTTTGATCCGCGGATGATGGTCGCTCTTCTGCTTTACGGGTCCTGCGTGGGAGTGGCGAGCTCGCGCAAGCTCGAGAAGGCGACTTATGAGTCGGTGCCGTTTCGGGTGTTGGCGGCAGGCCAGCATCCGGACCACGACACCATCGCGGAGTTCAGGCGGCGGCACTTGAAGGCGTTGTCGGGTCTGTTCGTGCAGGTGTTACGGTTGTGCCAGCAGGCCGGTCTGGTCCGGTTGGGCCACGTCGCCTTGGACGGCACGAAGGTGCGCGCCAACGCCTCCAAGCACAAGGCGATGAGCTATGGTCGGATGGAGGAGAAGCTCGCGGAGTTGGAGTCTCAGGTCGAGGAGTTGCTGAGCCAAGCCGAAGAGGTCGATGCGGCCGAAGACGCGCAGCATGGTAAGGGGAGTCGAGGGGATGGGTTGCCGAAGGAGTTGCAGCGTCGTCAGGATCGTTTGGAGAAGATCCGTCAAGCCAAGGCTGCTTTGGAGGCGGAGGCTCAGGAGCAGGCGCAGCGTCAGCGTGAGGAAAAGGAGAAGCTGAGAGAGCAGAAGTCAGGAGTGTCGCTCGCTGCCGAGGCGAGGGGTCCGGAGCCGGAGTCGCAGCCCATCCGCCCGGCCGAGAAGGCGCAGCGCAACTTTACGGATCCTGAGTCTCGGATCATGCGGGATGGAGCGACGAAGTCCTTCGAGCAGTCCTACAACTGCCAGGCGGCTGTAGATGACAAGGCGCAGGTGGTTGTCGCGGCCGAAGTGACCCAACAGGCCAACGACAAGCAGCAGGTCGAACCGCTGATCAAGCAGTTGAAGGCGAACCTGGAAGGAGAGACGCCGCGAGCTCTGACGGCCGATGCGGGGTACTTCAGTGAGTCCAACGTTGAGTACCTGGACGGAGAACAGATTGAGCCGTTTCTGGCGGTCGACCGCCAGAAACATGGTGAGCGTCCGAGTTCGCCGCGTGGTCGGATTCCCTCCGGGGCGACCGTCAAAGAGCGTATGGCGCGCAAGTTGCGCACCAAGAAGGGCCAGAAGATCTATGGCAAGCGGAAAGGGACGGTAGAGCCGGTCTTCGGACAGATCAAGCAGGTGCGGGGCTTCCGACAATTTTTACTTCGTGGTCTGGAAGCGGTGCGTGGGGAGTGGAAGCTGATCTGCTTGACCCACAACCTTCTCAAGCTGCACCGCAGCGGAGCTCACTGGCAGGCGGCCGGAAAGGGGAGGGGGGAGGGGAGCCCGCGACCTCTCTTGACGTCTCTCCGAACTCTTGCGGGCAGATTGAAGGACCCGCATGCAGAAGAGACCCCCCTACCCTCTGGCGACTCAGCCGTATCCGGGTACTCCGACAGACTCCTAGCGCCCTACTCCTCGCCCTCGGGCTTCCGCCGCATCTCTTCCCGGATGATCTCGCGGATCATCTCCTGCATTTCTTCCCGCGGCATTGCCGCGAGCAGTGCCAGGAGCACCGCGGGCGGCCTCTTCCCCGGCCGCAATCCCAGCTCTCCGAGGAGCCAGTCCGTGTCCTTCGGCGGCGTGGCATCGAAGAACAGGCGCAGCGGCTCGACCTCCAGCACGCGGGCGATCTCGTAGACGTGCGCGACCCGGAGCTGGATGCGCCCCTTGAACAGGCTGTTCAGGTAGCCCTGCCCCATGCCCAGCCGGCGCTCGACCTCCCGCCGGGAGAGCTTGGACGCGCGGATGGAGTCCTCCAGTTGGGAAAGGACGTTCTGTGACGCTTCGATGATCATGGGCAGAGATTCTATCCGAATCTACGAGTGGTTGGCCACAGCGAGCGTCATTTGTCAACGAAGAGCGGCGCCGGCAAGGACAAAAAGGACGGAAAGGACTGACCTCATGTGGGTCCTCCGGAGGTGAACTGGGTCTTCAGGGCCGAGACGGGGCGGTCGAGGCGGAAGAGCGGCAGCGGCTCCGCTTCTCCGAGGACCAGGGCCGCGGCGTGCTCGCCCACGGCCGGGCCGAGCTTGAAGCCGTGCCCCGAGCCGCCGCCGACGACCCAGGCGTTGGGAAGGTCGGGATGGCGGCCGATGAGGAGGTGGCCATCCGGGCTGTTCTCGTATTGGCAGACCCGGGACTCCAGCAGCGGCGCATCGGTAAGAGCCGGGAAGCGGAGCGCCAGGTGGCGGCGCACCCGCTCCAGCCCCTCCGGGCTCGGGATGCGCTCGCCGGAGGTCGGATCGAAAGGCTCGCCCCGCGTGTCGTCCGCGACCTTGAAGCCGCGGTGGTCGTTGCCCGGGATACCGTAGAAGAACCGCTCCCCGGACTCGATCCACACCGGCAGCTCGCGCCAGCCCGGCGGCGTGCCGAAGAAGAAGACCTCCTGCCGCGTCGGCCGCACCTGTTTGAGCCAGGGTCCGCAGGCGAAGACGTAGACGTCGGCTTCCAGCGGGGAGCCGTCCGCGAGCACCCGGTCCCCCTCGACCGAGACCCATGCCTGCCGGTATCCTCCCGCTGCCTCCGCCACCGCCCGGCAGGCCCGCCGGGCCATCAGGTAGCCGGCGTTCTCCTCGAACCAGACGCGGTCGATGCCCTCGAAGCCGATTTCCGGGAAGCGCCTCCGCGCCTCATCCAGCCTGATCCCGGTCACGGCGAGCCCGGCTTCTTCGAGGAGCGGAAGGGAGGACGGGACGTAGGTGTCGCCCGGACCGCACAGCCAGAGTGCTCCGGTCGGGTGATAGAGGCGGACGCCCCAGCGCTTCCCGGCTTCCTTCCAGGCCGCGAGCGAGCGCGCCACCCACTGGACGTAGATCCCGTCCGGCCCGTAGATCCCGCGCAGGATGCGGGTCTCGCCGCCGGAGCTGGCGCGGGCATTGCCCGGGCCCCAGGCATCCAGAAGGGTGATGCGGCACCCGCGCTCGCGCAGGCGCAGAGCGGTCCAGCCGCCGAAGGCGCCGGCGCCCACGACCGCGACGTGAGGGAGGGAGGGCATCGGCGGCCCCGGAGCATATCCGATAAACTCCCCTGGTTTGGCGGGGTTTTTGGAGGGCAGGGGCCCGGAGGAGCAGCGTGTGATCAGTGAAAAGTCCAAGGCGGAGCTCGTCGACCAGGTGGTCGAGCGCGTCCGCGCCCGTCTCAACGGCGAAGCGTCCCAGCCCGCCGAACGGTTCGTGCGCCAGTTCTACGAACACGTCCCGCCGGCCGACATCCTCGGCGACGCTCCGGACAACCTGGCCGGCGCGGCCCTCGCCCTCTGGGAGCTCGCGCAGGAGCGGATGCCGGGCCGGCCCAAGGTGCGGGTCTACACCCCGCGCATCGAGGGGCACGGCTGGGAGTCGTCGCACTCGGTCGTGGAGATCGTCAACGACGACATGCCCTTCCTGGTGGACTCCGTGAGCGCCGAGCTGCGCCGCCTGGATGCCGAGGTGCAGCTCCTGATCCATCCGATCGTGCACGTGGAGCGGGATGCGGACGGCCGCCTGCTCGACCTGCGCGAGCCCGGGGCCGCCGGGGCCGCCGGGCTGGCCGAGTCGGTCATGCACGTGCGGGTGAGCGCCCAGCCCATGGCCCGGCACGAGACGATCCGGACGCGGGTGGAGGCGGTCCTCGGGGACGTGCGCGCCGCCGTGGACGACTGGAACACGATCCGCAAGCGCTGCTGGGACCTCGTGGCGGAGCTCGAAAAGACCCCGCCGCCGCTCCCCCGCCGCGAGATCAAGGAGGGCATCGCCTTCCTGGAATGGCTGGTGGACAACCACTTCACCTTCCTCGGCTACCGCGAGTACAGCTTCGAGGGCGAGGGCGAGGCGGCGGTCGCGCGGGTGCTGCCCGAGACCGGTCTCGGCATCCTGCGCAACGAGTCCTTCCCCATCTTCGAGGGGCTGCGCAACCTGGGCACCCTGCCCGCGGACGTGCGCCACTTCCTGCGCCAGCCGGCGCTGCTGCTCATCACCAAGGCGAACCGCCTGGCGACCATCCACCGCTCGGTGCCGATGGACGCCATCACCGTGAAGTGCTTCGACCCGAAGGGCAACGTCACGGGCGAGCGCATCTTCATCGGCCTGTTCACCGCCTCCGCCTACTCGCGCAGCCCGCGCACCATCCCGATCCTGCGCCAGAAGGTCGAGAGCTCGCTGGAGCGCGCCGGCTTCCCTTCCGAGAGCCACGACGGCAAGGCGCTGTCCAACGTGCTGGAGACCTACCCTCGCGACGAGCTGTTCCAGATCTCCGAGGACGAGCTGTTCCGGATCGCCATGGGCATCCTGCCGCTCCAGCAGCGGCCGCGGATCGCGCTCTTCGTGCGCCGCGATCCGTTCGAGCGTTTCGTCTCCTGCCTGGTCTTCGTGCCGCGCGACCGCTACGACACCGATCTGCGCCTGGCGTTCCAGGCCATCCTCGCCCGCGCCTACCGCGGCAAGGTGACCTCGCACCACACGCACCTGACCGACGAGGCCCTGGCGCGCCTCCACTTCCACGTCGCCACCACGCCGGGGCGGATCCCCAACGTGGACCCCGAAACCGTGGAGCGCCAGCTCCAGGAGGCGGCGCGCTCCTGGGGCGAGCGGCTGGAGGAGGCCCTGGTCGAGAAGCTCGGCGAAGAGGAGGGGCTCCGCCTCGCCCGGCGCTACGGCAAGGCGTTCCCGGCCTCCTACCAGGAGCGCTTCGGCGGGGCCGGAGCGGTCTTCGACGTCGAGCTGCTGGAGCGCTCGCTCGCGACCGGCAGCCTCGCCTTCGACCTCTACCGCCCCCCCGAGGCCGGCCCGGGCGAGATTGCGCTCAAGATCTACGGCACCGGCGGCACGGTCCCGCTCTCGGACATCCTCCCCATGCTGGAGAACATGGGGCTCAAGGTGCTGGAGGAGATGCCCTACGACATCCGGCCGTCCGAGACACCGGAGACCTCGGAGGAGGTCTCCATCCGCGACTTCCGGCTGATGATGGAAGCAATGACCGAGGACAACACGCCGGTCGATCTCGCGCAGGTCAAGGCTCCGTTCGAGGACGTCTTCGGCCGCGTCTGGCTGGGCGAGATGGAGAACGACGGCTTCAACCGCCTCGTGCTGCAGGCCGGGCTCGTGGGCCGCGAGGTCACGGTGCTGCGCGCCTACTGCAAGTACCTGCGCCAGGCCCGCATCCCGTTCAGCCAGGCCTACATGGAGCGCACCCTGGCGCGCAACCCGGAGATCACCCGGCGCCTGGTGAACCTCTTCCTCACCCTGTTCGACCCCGCCCGGCAAGAGGGTGCTCAGGAGCGCGCCGCCGCCCTGGTCTCCGAGATCGGCAGCCTGCTCGATCAGGTCAAGAACCTCGACGAGGACCGCATCCTGCGCCGCTATCTCAATCTGGTCGAAGCCACGCTGCGCACGAACTTCTTCCAGAAGGACGCGGCCGGCAGCTTCAAGACCTATCTCTCCCTGAAGCTCGACTCCCAGCGCCTCGAGGAGCTGCCGCTGCCGCGCCCGTTCCGCGAGATCTTCGTGTTCAGCCCGCGCGTCGAGGCGATCCATCTGCGCGGCGGCCGGGTGGCGCGCGGCGGCATCCGCTGGTCGGACCGGCCGGAGGACTTCCGCACCGAGGTGCTCGGGCTGATGAAGGCGCAGATGGTCAAGAACGCCGTCATCGTGCCCGTGGGCTCCAAGGGCGGCTTCGTGGTCAAGCGGCCACCGGCGGGGGCCGCGGTCAGCCGCGAGGAGCAGCAGAAGGAAGGGATCGAGTGCTACAAGATCCTGATGCGCGGCCTCCTCGACCTCACGGACAACCTGCGCGGGAGCGCGGTCGTGCCGCCGCCGGACGTGGTGCGCCGGGACGACGACGATCCCTATCTCGTGGTCGCCGCGGACAAGGGCACCGCCACCTTCTCGGACATCGCCAACGGCGTGGCCGCGGAATACGGCTTCTGGCTCGACGACGCCTTCGCGTCCGGCGGCTCGTCGGGCTACGACCACAAGCGGATGGCGATCACCTCGCGCGGCGTCTGGGAGTCGGTGAAGCGCCACTTCCGCGAGCTGGGCAAGGACACCCAGGCCCAGGACTTCACGGTCGTGGGCGTCGGCGACATGTCCGGCGACGTGTTCGGCAACGGCATGCTGATGTCGCCGCACATCCGGCTGCTGGCGGCGTTCGATCACCGGCACGTGTTCGTCGATCCGGAGCCGGACGCGGCGCGCAGCTACGAGGAGCGCAAGCGGCTCTTCGAGCTGCCGCGCTCCTCCTGGGCGGATTACGACAAGTCGCTGATCTCCGAGGGGGGCGGCGTGTTCGAGCGCGGCGCCAAATCGATCCCGGTCTCGCCGCGGATGGCGCGGACCTTCGGGCTGACCGAGGAGCACGTGAGCCCGGCCGGGCTGATCCAGGCCCTGCTCAAGGCGGAGGTGGAGCTGCTCTGGTTCGGAGGTATCGGCACGTACATCAAAGCCCGCACCGAGAGCCATGCCGACGTCGGGGACCGGGCCAACGACGCGCTGCGGGTGGACGCCGCCGACCTGCGGGCGAAGGTGATCGGCGAGGGGGCGAACCTGGGCATGACCCAGCGCGCCCGGGTCGAGTATGCGCTGCGCGGCGGCCGGCTCAACACCGATTTCATCGACAACTCGGCCGGGGTGGACTGCTCCGACCACGAGGTCAACATCAAGATCCTGCTGGGCGAGGTGGAGCGCTCGGGCAAGCTCTCCCGGCCGCAGCGGGACGAGTTGCTGCGCGGGATGACGGACGAGGTCGCCGCCCTGGTCCTGCGCGACAACTATCTCCAGACCCAGGCGCTGTCGGTGACGCAGCTGGTCAGCGCCCACCTGCTGGAGCGCCTGGCGCGGTTCGTCAAGGAGCTGGAGCGGGGCGGCCGGCTCGACCGGGCGCTGGAGTTCCTGCCCGACGACGAGACCATCGCCTCGCGCGCGAGGCAGGGGCTCGGCCTGGCGCGGCCGGAGCTCTGCGTCCTCCTCTCCTACTCCAAGATGGCGCTCTACGAGGAGATCCTCCCTTCCGAGCTGCCGGACGATCCGCACCTGCAGGAGGACCTGAAGCTCTACTTCCCGACTCCGCTGCGGAAGAAATACCCGAAGGCGATCGGCGCTCACCGGCTGAGCCGGGAAATCATCGCCACGGCGGTGACGAACAGCATCGTGAACCGGGCCGGGATCACCTTCGTCCACGAGGTCAAGGAGAAGACCGGCCTGTCCGCGGCCGACGCGGCGCGCGCCTACGTGGTCACGCGCGAGGTCTTCGCTCTGCGCGAGCTGTGGGCCGCGATCGAGGCGCTGGACAACCGGGTCCCCGCCACCTTGCAGGCCCAGATGCTGCTGGAGTGCGGGCGGCTGGTCCAGCGCTCCACGGTCTGGTTCCTGACCGAGTGCCGCCAGCCGCTGGACATCGGCGGCCAGGTCAAGGCGTACTGCGCCCGGGTGCGGGAGCTCTCGGGTCAGCTCGGCGAGATGATCCCCGAGGCGGAGCGGGTCCATCTCCGGCACCAGACCTCGGCCCTCGCGGCCAAGGGCGTCCCGGAGGAGCTGGCGCAGCGCATCTCCTCCCTGGGCTGGATGCTGCCGCTGCTCGACATCGTGCGCATCTCCCGCGGCGCGCCGGTGCCGCTGCTGGAGGTGGGCAAGACCTATTTCGCCATCGGCGCCCGCTTCGGCTTCGACTGGCTGCGCCGGGCCGCGGCGGGCCTGCCCACCGACAAGGTCTGGGACAAGCTGGCGGTGACGGCGATCATGGACGACCTGTTCAGCCAGCAGGGGGAGCTGACCGCGCGCGTCCTCTCCGGGGTGCGCAAGGGCGGGGACGCCGGCCGGGCGGTCGACGCCTGGGTCGAGGAGCGCCGGCCGCTCGTGACCCGCACCGAGCAGCTCCTCGCCGAGCTCAAGTCGGTGGGCACGCCCGACCTCGCGATGCTGGCGGTGGCGAACCGGCAGCTCAAGTCGATGGGGGGAGTGGGTCCGTCCGGGGCTTGAAGATGACCGCTTTTCCCTTCCGTCCCTGGGTACGGAGCACCAGCCGGCGGGCGATGATCTGGGGAGTCGGAGTGGTGACGGCGGTGGGCGCCGTGTCCTGGTGGCTGGAGCGCGGCGAGACCCAGGCCTGGGGCCGCGCCTTCGGAGTGCTCCTCGCCTACAGCCTGCTCTTCTGGGCGAGCCTGCTCAAGATCTGGTGGACGGCCGGCCAGCCCGCGGTCGCCGTCGATGCCGAGGCCCTCTACTACCAGCCGCTCCACACCTTCCGTCCGACGCGGGTCCCCTTCGCGAGGGTCCTCGCGTGCAACCCCCGTCCGGGGACCGAGGCGCTGCGCGTCGTGGTCGAGAAGCGGGGCACGGCCCGCGAGCTCTTCCTGAACCTCGCCGTGGTGAAAGGCCAGCACCAGTTCCTCGACCTCCTGGCCGAGCGCCTGGAAGCCGAGGGTCTGGAGCGGGTGGGGGTTAGGTCTTGGAGCCGGCCGGACTTCGAGGAGGCAGTATGAGAGAAGAAGTCGAGCTGCAGGAGTGGCAGATCGAGAAGATCAAGCAGGGTATCCAGCAGGCCGACGCCGGCGAGTTCGCGAGCGATGAGGAGGTCGCGAAGGTCTTTGCCCGAGCGCTGGGCTCAACGCGTCTTAATGTAGGGGAGGGGCTTGTCCCCTCCCGGGTGGGGGAAAGCTCCGAA
>JBJMGZ010000732.1:0-13688 GCA_045807605.1 Thermoanaerobaculia bacterium
CGCCATCAGCTCGTCGTGCGTGCCCAGCTCGATCACCCGGCCATGTTCGAGCACACAGATGCGATCGGCGTGGCGCACAGTCGAGAAGCGATGCGAGATGAGGATCGTCGTGCAGTGCCGGGTGGCGGCCAGGATGCGATCGAAGATCTCGGCCTCGCCGCGCACGTCGAGCTGCGCGGTGGGCTCGTCGAGGAGCACGAGCCCCGCGCCGAGGCGCACCGCGCAGAGGGCGCGGGCCAGAGCGATGCGCTGCCACTGGCCGCCCGACAGGTCGGTGCCCCCCTCGTAGCCGCGGGCCAGGATGGTGTCGAGGCTCGCGAGATGCGCGGCGCCCGCATCGGTCAGCGCAGCGAGGACAGCGTCGTCCGGGGCTCCACGAGGAGCCACGTTGTCGCGCAGCGGCAGCTCGAAGCGGATGAAGTCCTGGAAGACGGCGGTGATACGTTCGCGCCACGCGTCGAGATCGAGATCGCGCAGGTCGATGCCGTCGATCTCGATCGCTCCGGCCTGCGGGTCGTAGAGCCGGCACAGCAGCTTGGCGAGCGTGGTCTTGCCCGCGCCGTTCTGGCCGACGATGGCGAGAGACGATCCGGCGGGGATGGCCAGGTCGAAGCCCTCCAACACCGAAGCGCCGCCGGAAGGATAGGCGAACGTGACATTGCGGAAGCGGATCTCGCGCTCCGGCAGGCCGGCGGCCTCGCGGGTGCCGGAGGGCAGCGCTCCGCCAACCGCCATGGCGGGCTCAAGGCGCAGCACCGCGGCCACCGGCGCCGCGGAGCTGTCGAGCGCCCAGTTGAGCCCGCCGAACGCGATCATCGACGCGCCGACCGCGCTCTGCGCATAGATCACCAGCTCGCCGAGCCCGATCCGGCCGGCGGCAGCGGTGTTGGCGGCGTTGGCGAGCGACCAGAACACGAGGACGTTGGCGCCGATCACGAGCAGCATGCTCCACAGCAGCGGCTTTTCGCGCAGGCGCGTGGCCTCGTACTGCAGCTCGTGCAGGCGGGTGCGGCGATCGAGGAAGCGGTCGAGGACCCAGCCGGCGAGGCCGAACAGGCGGAGCTCCTTGGCGGCCGGCGGATCGACGGCGAGCCGGTAGGCGTATTCGGCGTCGCGCTGCGCCGCCCGCACCGGCTCGGTGTTGCGGTCGTGCCAGACCGCGCTCTCGCGCAGCAGCCAGTGCGTCGCCAGCCACGCGCCGGCGAGGACGAGAGCCGCCCACCAGCGATATCCCGCGAGCACCGCGACGAACGCGAGGCCGGAGATCATCTCGACCAGGCTCCCGGCAATGAAGTCCATCGAGATCGAGAGCGGAGGCGCGGTCATGCCGAGATCGAAATCGCGGGCTACCGTGAGGTCGTTCGTGAGCTTGGGATCTTCGAGGTGGCCCATGCCGGGCGGGCGGACGCAGGCCGCGGTCAGGCGGTCGTAGAGCCACGCTGCGGTGCGGTCCCCGAGGTTCGTGCTCACCGCCTGGTGGATCGGGGCGAGGACCTGGAGCAGGACGAACACGCTGCCGGCGAACGCGAGCGGGGCCGCGAGCCCGGTGCCCTGCTGCACGGCGGCGACCAGCACGCCCATGGCGATGCCGAACAGGGCGGGCAGAAGGCCCCGCAGCACGAGCACCGTCCACCAGACGCCGGCCAGAGCGCGATCCGCCTTCGCCAGGGCGGCGAAGAGCTTCCACTCGTTGCGCTCACGCAGGCGTCGCATCCCGGAACAAGCTTACAACGGGGCTGAGTGTCCGTCTCGTCCCGGACGCAGGGGTGCGGCTGCGTTCCGGTCCACCGCCAGCCTCGTGTAGAATCCGGGCCATCATGGATATAGCAAGAGATCCCTGGTCGGCGATCGGCTCGATTGTGATGTTCCTGGTCGTCACGTACTGCTTCCGGGCCTGGATCCGGCGCGGTGGCTGGATTCCCCGCTATTTTCACATCCTGGCCCTCGTTCTCTACGGTGTGGGCTTTCTGGCGCTCCGCGCGCTGAGCAGCGCGAGCGGCGTGACCCTCCTTGCCGTCTCCCTCCTGTTTCCCGCCATCGCGTACATTCTCTTCATCGCGTTGGGGGGTGTGGAGGCGGCGGCGGAGGCAAGGGAGAGGAAGGGTACGTAGGGAGCGGCTTTCCATCGGCCTAGCGCCGCACCAGATACGTCTCCTGCCCGATCACCTCGGGATCGAGCGAGAACTCGTACAGCTCCAGGCCTCCGAACAGCGCCTTGACGCGGGGATAGCCCACCGACTGCATGTGCCGGGCTCCCTCGACCGCGATGGAGCCGTCCTCGTCGAAGAGCACCACGTCGCGGTCCTGCGGCGGTGACCAGTCGGGGCCGGGGTAGGGGATGGCGCCCTGGAGGGTGAACCGTCCGGGCTCGGATCGAACGTCGACGAGGAGGGGGAGATCCTCTTCTTTTCCTTCCTTCAACCGCCGGAAGAGCACGAAGGGGGAGACCTCCAGCAGGGGATCGAACTGGACGACCGGGGTCTCGTCGTCGAGGTAGCGGGTCGGCATGGCCCGATCGTACCTCAGGCGGCTCAGGGGGGGGATATTCAGCGGGCTGCGTGCTCGTCCGGGCGGCCCGCGGGGGCCAGCCGGAACGCGGCCATCTCCTCGCCGTTGCGCACCAGCAAGACGTCGCCGGCCAGCACCGGGTGGTTCCAGGTCTTGCCTTCGACCGCCGGGAACCGCGCGAGCTCCGTGAACTGGTCGGGAGTCGCCCTGACCAGCGCCAGCTCACCTTCCTCCGACAGCACCAGCAGCAGGTCCTGGTCGGGCAGCAGGACGAGCTGGCCGGAGCCGTAGTGTCCGCCCTTCCACTTGCGCTTGCCGTCTTCGAGGTCGATGCAGGCGAGGATGCGGCCGTCGAAGCCGAAGGCATGGCCCTCGTGAATGACGAAGTCGTTGAAGTAGGGTTTCAGCCCGTTGGAGGTCCAGCGCTCCTTGGCGGTCCATCCACCGGGTCCGTGCGTGACCGCGATGCGGCGCGTGCCGCTGGTTCCGCTGGCCGTGATCAGGAGGTTGCCGTCCGCCATCAGGGCCGGCTGCACGATGGGGAAGCCCGGCCACGGATGCTCCCAGAGCAGCTTGCCGTCGGCCGGGTCGACGCTGGCCGTGCCGGCTCCGCCCATCAGCAGAACCTGCGCGACTCCGTCGATCGTCACGAGCTGTGGCGAGCTGTAGCTGTCGCCGCCGGCCTTGCGGGACCAGCGCGGATCGCCGGTGGCGAGGTCGTAGGCGGCGAGCGTGCTGGAGGCGGCGATGACGACGGCGTCGTCGACGATCAAAGGCGAGCTCGAGAAGCCCCAGACCGGGACCTCCGTGCCGGTGTCGGTCGCCACGTTGCGCGACCACGCGACGGCGCCGTCACCGGCGTCGAGCGCATTGAGGATGCCGGTAGCACCCAGGGTGTACACGCGACCGTTGTGGAGAGTCGGCGTCGAGCGCGGACCGGCGCCGCCATTCGACTCGAAGAACCGGGCCGCGTCGCGATGTTGCCATACCGGCGCGCCGGTGGTCAGGTTGTAGCAGGAGACGAGCTCGTCGTCACCGCGCTGCTCCTGGGTGTAGAGGAGGTCGCCGCGGACCGCGAAGGACGACCAGGCCGGTCCGATCGGCCGGCGCCAGAGCTCGACCGGCGGCGACGCGGACCAGTCGGTCGCGATCCGCACGCCGCGGACGATGCCGTTGCGCCCGGGTCCACGGAAGGCGGGCCAGTCGGCTGCCGGCGATGCTTCGGGTCGAGCCGCCGGCTCGACCGCGGGTTGGGCCGCGAGCTGTTCCTCGGGAGCTTCCGCGGCTGCCTGCGTTGGCGCGTCGACAGGAGCCGCCACCGGCTCGACGCCGGCCCGGGCGGCCGCGGGCTGCTTCCCGGGCGCCGGCGCCGCCGGCTCGTCGACGGCCTGGGCCAGGAGGCGTTCCTCGGGAGTTTCCGTCCAACGCCATGCGAACTTCGCGTCGTGGTCGCCGGTCATGCCCTCGGTCCGGATGAGCGTCCAGGCTCCGCTCGCGACCAGGAGGGTCGCGATCATGGCCACGCGCCGGGGCCGGTCGGCGAGGCGGCGGCTGGCCACCGCCCAGACGACGAGGGCGAGGAACAGAACCGGGATGGCGTAGCCGACGAGCCACAGCGGCCCCATCGATTCGTGTTTGAGGAGCCAGGCCGCACCCAGCCCGGCCACCATCAGGCCGATGGCGCCCAGGCGCTCGGACCAGGGCGCGCGGCTGAGGAACAGCCACCACAGGAGGAGGGCCGCGATGCAGGCGAGCGCGCCCATCATCCCCTGCGAAAAGCCCTTGAATCCGGGCACGGCCATCTTCCAGCCGAACCGGGAGAGCAACAGCAGCACCGCGAGGGCCACGCCGGGCCACAGCCGGAGCGGCTTGCGAGGAATCGGTTCGCCGGCGGAGATCATCGGGCTGCCTGCTTGTCCGGGCGGCCCGCGCGGACCAGCCGGAACGCGACCATCTCCTGGTCGTTGCGGACCAGCAGGACGTCGCCGGCCAGCACCGGGTGGTTCCAGGTCTTGCCCTGGATCGCCGGGAACCGCGCGAGCTCCGTGAACTGGTCGGGGGTCGCCTTGACCAGCGCCAGCTCACCCTGCTCGGACAGCACCAGCAGCAGGTCCTGGTCGGGCAGCAGGACGAGCTGGCCGTGGCCATAGCGCCCGCCCTTCCAGGTGCGCTTGCCGGTCTCGAGGTCGATGCTCGCGAGCATGCTGCCGTCGAAGCCGAAGGCGTGGCCATGGTGAACGACGAAGTCGTTGAAGTAGGGCTTCAGCCCGATCGAGGTCCAGCGCTCTTTGACGGTCCATCCACCGGCGCCGTGCGCGAGCGCGATGCGGCCGATGCCCTCGTTGGCGCCGATCAGGACGTCGCCGTCCGCGGTCAGGGCCGGCTGCACGATGCGGGTGCCCGCCGGCCACGGGTGCTGCCAGAGCTGTGCGCCGTCGGCCGGCGCGACGCTGGTCGCGCCGGCGGTGCTCAGCAGCAGGACCTGCGCGACTCCGTCGATCGTCGCCAGATGGGGCGAGCTGTAGCCGGCGCCGGCGGCCGGGCCATACCAGCGCGGCTCGCCGGTGGCGAGGTCGTAGGCGACGAGCTTGCCGCCGACGGCGACGATGACGATGTCGCCGACCACCAGCGGCGAGCTCGCGAAGCCCCAGCCCGGGATCTCCGTGCCGGTGTCGGACGCCGGGTTGCGCGACCAGACGACGGCGCCGTCCCGGGCGTCGAGCACGTTCAGGATCCCGGTGGCGCCGAAGGCGTAGACGCGGCCGTTGCTGAGGGTCGGCGTGGCGCGCGGACCGGCACCGCCGTTCGATTCCCAGAACCGGGCCGCGTCGCGGTGTCCCCACACCGGCTCGCCGGTGGTCACGTCGTAGCAGGCGACGATCTCGTCGTCGCCGCGCTGCTCCTGGGTGTAGAGGCGGTCGCCGCGGACCGCGAAGGACGACCAGCCCGGTCCGATCGGCCGGCGCCACAGCTCGACCGGCGGCGACGCGGACCAGTCGGTCGCGATCCGCACGCCGCGGACGATGCCGTCGCGCCCGGGTCCGCGAAAGCCGGGCCAGTCAGCTTCCGCCGCCGCTCCCGCCGGAGGGATCACCGCCGGCTCTTCGGCCACGAGCGGAGCCGCCACCGCCGCTGGAACCGCTGGAACCGCTGCCGGCTCGGCGCCAGTCTTGTCCGCGAGCCGTTCCTCCGTCGCCGCCGCGGCTGCCGGAGCCGGCACGTCGGCAGGAATCGCCGCCGGCTCGGCGCCGCCCTGGGCCAGGAGCCGTTCCTCGGGAGTCTGCGACCACCGCCAGTGGAGATCCGAATCGGCCTCCCCGGTGATGCCGCCGGTGCGCAGAAGCGCCCAGGCCCCGGACGCGAGCAGGATGGCCGCGACCATCACCGCGCGCCGGGGTCCGTCGGAGAGGCGATGGCCGGCCGCCACCGACGCGGCGAAAGCGAGGCTCAGGAGCGGGAAGGCGTACACGGGGAACATCATCCCCATCATCCCCCCCGCGATCGACTCGTGGAGGAGGCGCGATGTCGCCACCAGAGCGACGATCATCAGGAGGACGGCGCCCCAGCGCTCGGCCCCGGGCGCCCGGCTGAAGAACGCCCACCAGACGACGATAACCAGCCCGCCGACGAGTCCCCCGATCACCGCAAAGATCATGGTTTCGGGGTTGACGGCAGGAGCGACGTACCTGATCAGCAACAGCAGCACCGCGGCGAGCACGCCGGGCCACAGGCGGAGCGGCTTGCGAGGCGTCGACGCGTCGGTCTGCGCGATAGTCATAAGAGACTATACGGCTGGGGGCCCCGGATGTTACGGCAGGGATGAAAGGCTACTTGATCATCACCACCTCGATGTCGCCGTCCCGGCGCTCGAGGTGGAGGCTCACGTCGAGGGTGTGGCGCTCCAGGATCAGGTCGACCGAGGCTTCGCCCACGCTCAGGTTGCGGATGCGGAGGGTGCCGAAGAAGTCCGGCAGCTCGGGCCTCTGCAGGAGGATGCGGCCGCCGGGCGCGTCGATCTCCAGCCCCAGGCAGGCCTGGAGGAGGAGGAAGACCGAGGCCGCGGACCAGGCCTGGGGCGCGCAGGCCACGGGGTAGCGCGTCGGCCCTTCGTGCTGCCGGCGGTGGAAGCCGCAGAACAGCTCGGGCATCCGCTGCAGGTCGAAGTGGAGCACCGCGTCGTAGAGGGCGGACATCACCTGCACCGCCATCCCCTTGAAGCCGTAGCGCGACAGCCCCTGTGCCAGGATGGCATTGTCGTGCGGCCAGATCGAGCCGCGGTGGTACGACATCGGGTTGTAGCGCACCTCGCGGGCGTCCAGGGTGCGGATGCCCCAGCGGGAGAACGACGTGTCGGACATCAGGGTCTCGGCCACCTGGCGGGCGCGCGCCGGCGAGGCGATGCCGGTGAACAGGCAGTGGCCGGCGTTCGAGCTGCGCACGGCGCAGGGCTTCTTCTCGCCGTCGAGAGCCATGGCATAGGTGCCGATCTCCTCGACCCAGAAGGCCTGCTCGAAGTCCTGCTGGAGGTCGCGCGCCTGGCGCTCCAGCTTCTCGGCGCGCTCGGCGAGCCCGAGCACGGCCGCCAGCTTCGCGGCCGCCCGGTAGGCGGCATAGACGTAGCCCTGGACCTCGCAGAGGGCGATCGGCCCGTCGGCGAGGCGGCCGTCCGCGTGGCAGACCGAGCCGCCGGAGTCCTTCCAGCCCTGGTGCACCAGCCCCTCCGGCGAGCGCCGGGCGTACTCCACGAAGCCATCGCCGTCGAGATCGCCGTAGACGTCGATCCACTCCAGGGCGCGCTCGACGTGCGGCCAGAGCGACTGGATGAAGGCGCGGTCCGCGGTGCGCTGCAGGTAGGCGCCGGCGAGGACCACGAAGAGCGGTGTGGCATCGACGCTGCCGTAGTAGCGGCCGAAGGGGATTTCGCCGAGCGCCGCCATCTCGCCCAGGCGCGTCTCGTGGAGGATCTTGCCCGGCTCGGCGTCGTTCGCGGGGTCCTCCCGCGCGGCCTGGGTGGCGGCGAGGTAGGAGAGCACCCCCCGGGCCGGCGCCGGATCGAGCCAGAGCGTCTCCAGGGCGGTCCACAGGCCGTCGCGGCCGAAGACCGTGCTGAACCAGGGGATGCCCGCGTAGGGGTACGGTCCCCGCGTCGTCTCCGTGATCAGCATGTGGAGGTCGGAGACCGAGCGCTCCGCCCAATCGTCGAAGCGCTCGTTGGAGGAGTGGATCGAGGCCGAGCCCAGGCGGCGGGCCTGGAGCTGCGCGCCGGAGCGCTCCAGCGCCTCCTCGAAGGCGAGGACGGGAGGCTCGCGGTTGCCGGTCTGGAACGCCACGGTCACGGTCCAGGTGGCCTCGCCGCGCGGCGGCAGGTCGGCGAGAAAGGAGGCCGCCGCGCCGGTCATCTCCTCGGGATCCGGGGAGAAGGTCAGGCGGGTGCGGCGGATGGCGCCGTCCAGGCCGCGGTAGCCGAGCGCCACGGTCCCATGCTCCTGGACCGGGTCGATCAGGGCGCCGCGCTCGGGCCGGTGCGTGCCGCGCACCTCGAAGACGTCCGCGTAGTCGGCGCCGAAGCGCAGCTCCAGCCGCAGCTCGACAGGGACCGGGCCGAAGTTGTGCAGGCGCCAGCGCAGGTAGCAGACCTCCTCCCAGAGGAAGCAGGTGGCGAAGAGATGGATGGTGTCCCGGGGGAGGAGGGTCGCGTCCCTGGGTTTCTCCCCCCGAGCCGTCAGATCCGGGTTCGTGAGCTCGACGATCAGGGCGTTGTCCTGGCGCAGGGTGGAGCCGAGGAGCAGCGGGCGCTGGCTCTCCAGCGTCACCTCCAGCCGGCTGAGGAAGCGGGTGCCCTCGTGGTAGAGCCCCTGCTCGCTGCCGGGCCGGATCTCCCCGGCGCGGTCGAACACGGCGAAGCTCTCGCCGTGCTTGAGGACCCGGTGCGCCTCGTCGAGCCGCGTCGACGTGGCCACGATGGGGAAGGATTCCTGGATCTCGATCTCGGTCTTCACATCGTCCCCAGGGGCAGCAACGCCCATGCCAGAGCATATACTGGCCGAAATGGAAAAAGACAGGAGCGAACTCGACTACCAGGCGATGCTCGACGTGGCCATCGCGGAGGCGCGGCAGGGGCTGGCGGAGGGGGGCATCCCCATCGGCGCGGCCCTGTTCGACGGCCAGGGCAACCTGCTCGGGCGCGGGCACAACCGGCGGGTGCAGGAGAACGATCCCTCGATCCATGGCGAGACCGACGCCTTCCGCAAGGCGGGGCGCCAGGCCAGCTACCGCAACACGGTCATGGTGACCACGCTCGCCCCCTGCTGGTACTGCAGCGGGCTGGTGCGCCAGTTCAAGATCGGCACGGTGGTCGTGGGGGAGTCGGTCAACTTCGCGGGCGGCCTGGACTGGCTGCGCGAGAACGGGGTCGAGGTCGTCGATCTCCAGTCCCAGGAGTGCGTCCGCCTGCTGGCGGACTTCATCGCGGCGCACCCGGAGGTCTGGAACGAGGACATCGGGGAAGAGTGACCGGCATCCCGTTTGCACGGTGCTTCAGAGCGAAGGAGAATAACGATGCGCAAAGCTTCCCTCTCCGCACTGCTCACCCTGGCGATTCTCGCTCTCGGGGCCCTGGCGGCCTGGAGCGCCACGGTCACGTTCACCCCTCCGGCCCAGGAGGGCACCATCTTCGCCGTCATCAACTACGACCGGGCGCTCGGCGCGAACCAGACCACCCTGGTTTCCGCCACCTGGGGACCGTTCCACCGGCGCCAGATCGTCGCCCGTCCCTATGGCAACTGCAGCTCGGCGACTCCCGCGGGCTTCGTCCTGATGGTCCGGCACTTCAAGCCGGACTCCTACCCGTTCACGCTCACCACGACGGGGACGATCGTCCGGGGTCCCTACCAGGGCGAGGCCCCTGCCGAGATCAGCCATGCGTGCTACCAGTTGGTGAAGTGGAGAGCCCGCTACTAGATTCGATCTACCTGCCTCCCTGGTTCCGGCTTAGAATGGCGGCACTTCCAGGGAGGCAGCCATGAAGCCCGCCCCGTTCGAGTACCTGGCGCCCGACTCGCTGGACGCCGCGCTGGACCTGCTTGCCCGCAGCGGCGGAGAGGCGAAGCTGTTGGCGGGCGGGCAGAGCCTGATCCCCGTGATGAACTTCCGGCTGGCGCAGCCCACCCTGCTCGTGGACCTGAACCGCCTGCGCGGCCTGGACTACCTGCGGGAAGACGCGGGCGGGCTGCGGATCGGCGCCATGACCCGCCAGCGGAGGCTGGAGCGCGATCCGCTCGTGGCGCGGCTCGCGCCGCTGCTCTCCGAGGCCGTCCCCTTCATCGCCCATCCGCAGATCCGCAACCGGGGCACGGTCGGAGGGAGCCTGGCGCACGCCGATCCGGCCGCGGAGCTGCCCGCCGTGGCCGTGGCCCTGGATGCCCGCTTCCGGCTCCAGCGCGCCGGCGGCGAGCGCTGGGTGGAGGCCCGCGACTTCTTCGCCGGACTGTTCACGACCGTGCTCGAGCCGGACGAGATGCTGGTCGAGGTGGCGCTGCCGCCGCCGCCGCCAAACACCGGCTGGGCCTTCCTGGAGGTCGCCCGCCGACATGGAGACTATGCCCAGGTGGGGATCGCGGCGCGGGTCTCGCTCGACGAGGCCGGTCTCTGCCGGGAGGCTCGCCTGGTCTACCTGAGCGTCGGGGATGGACCGGTCGAGGCCCGCGAGGCGGCCCGGATGCTCGCGGGCACCGATCTTTCGGACGAGGCGATCGCCGCCGCGGCGGACAAGGCCTCGCGCGACGAGATGGACCCCACCGGCGACATCCACGCCTCGGCGGATTTCAAACGACACCTGGCACGCGTGCTCACGGGCCGTGCCCTGCGCCGGGCTCGGTACCGGGCGAAAGGAGAGGCACCCCCGCAATGACCCTGCATCGAGTGAAGGTGACTGTCAACGGCAGGACCTACGAGCGCGCGGTGGAGGCGCGGCTCCTGCTTTCCGATTTCCTCCGCCACGACCTGGGGCTGACCGGCACCCACGTCGGCTGCGAGCATGGAGTGTGCGGCGCCTGCACGATCCTGCTCGACGGCGATCCCGTGCGCTCCTGCCTGCTGCTCGCGGTGCAGGCGGACGGCCGCGAGCTCATGACGGTCGAGGGGCTGGCCCCGGCGCCGGGCGAGCTGCATCCGCTGCAACAGGCCTTCTGGGAGGCGCACGGCCTGCAGTGCGGCTTCTGCACTCCCGGGTTCCTGATGACGCTGGTGCCCTTCCTGGAGGACAACCCGAGCCCGACGGAGCACGAGATCCGCCAGGCCCTCTCCGGCAATCTCTGCCGCTGCACCGGGTACCAGCACATCGTGGACGCGGTGAAGCTGGCGGCAGAGAGGGCGGCGAAGTGACCGGGGGTGGCCGAATGACCGCGGGAACGACCGCCGTCGACCTTCACGACGTCCTGGACCGACTGGAGTCCCGGTTCCGGGACCGCGAGCCGTCGCTCCAGGCCTTCGTCCCCGAGGACGACCGCTTCGAGCGCCTGCACCGGGAGGCCGACGAGCTCCTGGCGCGGTATCCGGATCCACCCGCCCGTCCTGCTCTCTTCGGCATGCCGGTCGGGGTCAAGGACATGTTCCACGTCGACGGTTTTCCGACGCGCGCCGGGAGCCGGCTGTCGCCCGAGGAGCTGCGCGGGCCGGAAGCGGTCAGCGTGACGCGGCTCAAGCAGGCGGGCGCGCTCGTGCTGGGCAAGACCGTGTCCACCGAGTTCGCCTACTTCGCGCCCGGCCCGACCCGCAACCCGCACCATCCGGAGCGCACCCCGGGCGGCTCGAGCAGCGGCTCGGCGGCCGCGGTGGCGGCCGGCCTCTGCCCGCTGGCGCTCGGCACGCAGACGATCGGCTCGCTCATCCGTCCGGCCGCGTTCTGCGGCGTCGTCGGCTTCAAGCCGAGCTACGGCCGGATCTCCACGGAGGGGGTCATCCCGCTCGCCCCGTCGCTCGATCACGTCGGCACCCTCACCCCGGACGTGGCGGGCGCCACGCTCGCGGCCCGGGTGCTCTTCCCGGACTGGGCGGCCTCGACCGTCCGCCGCAAGCCGGTGCTCGGGGTCCCCGAAGGCCCGTACCTCGCCCGGCCCACCGAGGAGGGGCGAGCTCACTTCCACGCCACCTGCGAGCGGCTGACCGCGGCCGGCTTCGAGATCTGGTCGATGCCGGCCATGCCGGATTTCGAGGAGATCGAGACGCGCCACCGCCGGCTGGTCGCGGCCGAGGCGGCGCAAGTCCACGAGGAGTGGTTCCGCCGCTTCCGCGGGCTCTACGCGCCGCAGACCGCGGACCTGATCAAGTGGGGGCAGACCGTGACCGCCGCCGAGACGGAGCAGGACCTCGCCGGCCGGGAGAAGCTGCGCGAGGAGCTGACCGCCTCGATGGCCGCGCACGGCATCGATCTCTGGCTCTCGCCCGCAGCGCTCGGCCCCGCGCCGCGCGGGCTCGCCACGACCGGCGATCCGATCATGAACCTGCCCTGGACCTACGCCGGCATGCCGGTGCTCGGCCTGCCGGCGGGGCTGAGCCTCGAGGGGCTGCCCCTGGGCCTCCAGGTGACCGGCCGCTTCGGGGCGGACGCGGACCTGCTCGCCTGGGGGGTGGAGATCGAGAGGGCGCTGGCGTCGTGAATCCAGTCACCCGCTGTGCCGTCCGGGCCGGCTCCTACCACGATTCGGTGGTCTTGATGCAGCTCCAGCGGGCGCTCGCGGGCCTTCCGGGAGTGCTCGACGCCGGCGTGGTCATGGCGACACCCGTCAACCGGGAGCTGCTCGCGGCCGGAGGGCTGGAGGTGGGGGAGGCGGGTCCGGACGACCTGCTCGTCTCGATCAAGGCCGAGAGCGAGGCCGCGGCGGCCGAAGCGCTCTCCCGGGTCGACGCGCTGCTCAAGGTGCGCGGCGTGGGAGCGGTGGGGGAGCTTCATCCGCGCAGCCTCGCTGCCGCGTTGAAGCAGCTCCCCGAGGCGAGCTGGGTGCTCGTCTCCATCCCGGGGCGGTACGCGGCGGCCGTGGCCGAGGAGGCGCTGGACGCGGGGAGGAACGTCTTCCTGTACAGCGACAACGTGCCGGTCGATCGCGAGGCGGCGCTCAAGCACAAGGCGCGCGAAAAGGGATTGCTCGTGATGGGGCCGGACTGCGGCACGGCTTTCCTCGGCGGAGTCGGCTTCGGTTTCGCGAACCGCGTCCGGCGGGGGGATATCGGTCTCGTGGGAGCTTCGGGCACGGGCCTGCAGGCGATCATGAGCCACATTCACGCGCTCGGCGCGGGCATCTCGCAGGCGATCGGCACGGGCGGCCGGGATCTGAGCGCCGAGGTCGGCGGCATGACGGCGATCCAGGGGCTCGACCTGCTGCGCCGGGATCCGGAGACGCGCGTGATCGTCCTCGTCGCCAAGCCTCCCGCGCCGCGGGTCGCCTCCCGCCTGCTCGCCCTCGCCCGCTCGGCCGGCAAGCCGGTCGTGGTCCACTTCCTCGGCGCGCCGCTGCCCGGGCGCCGGCTTGGAAACGTTTTCTTTGCCGCGACCCTGAGCGAGGCCGCGGAAATCGCGGTCGAGCTGGGAGAACCGGCCTCGGAGCCGGGAGATCCGGTGCGCGGGCAGATCCGCGGGCTCTTCTCCGGCGGCACGCTGGCGTACGAAGCCATGAACGGCCTCGCGGCGTTCCTCTCGCCGGAGGAGTACACGGTCCTCGACCTGGGAGCGGATGAATTCACGGTCGGCCGCCTGCATCCGATGATCGATCAGGACCTGCGGCTGCGGAAGCTGCGCCAGGAAGCAGCCGATCCCGAGGTCGGCCTGATCCTGCTGGATGTCGTGCTGGGCGAAGGAGCGCACGCCGACCCGGCCGGCGAGCTGGCGCCGGTCATCGAGGCGATCCGTCCAGAAGTCATCGCGATCGTGATCGGCACCGAGGAAGACCCGCAGGATTTGGCGGTCCAGATCGAGACGTTGGAAAGAGCCGGCGCGCGGGTCTTCCGCACGGTGACCGAAGCGGTGGAGTGGATCTTCCGTCATAGAAGAAGCGCGGAGGAGGATCTCCTGCCCGTGTCGATCCAGGAACCGGTCGCGGCCGTCAACATCGGCCTGGAGTCGTTCCACGCCAGCCTGCTCGCGCAAGGGGCGTCCTCGGTGCAGGTGGACTGGCGCCCGCCGGCCG
>JBJMGZ010000733.1:0-10405 GCA_045807605.1 Thermoanaerobaculia bacterium
TATGACCGCACCTTCCAGTGCCCGGGCGGCAGCCACGGCAACACCGCCACGATCGTGGAGACGGGGCAGAGTGACAGTGCCTCGGTCTCCGTCCAGTGCTACGACCTCGGCGTGACCAAGGACGCGCACACCTCGCTCGACCGCAACTGGGAGTGGACGATCGTCAAGACCGCGGACCAGCAGGAGCTGACGCTCGCGCCAGGCCAGCAGTTCCTGGTGAACTACCAGGTCGATCTGAGCGCCACCTCGTTCGACGACGGCTGGGCGGCGCACGGCACGATCCACGTCCAGAACCCGCATCCGACGCGCGCGGCTATCCTCCTCGGCGTGGACGACTCGGTGGGCGGTGTCGGCGGCATTGGCGGCGTCGTGACCTGCGGCGTGACCTTCCCGTACTCGCTCGCGGCCGGCGGCGACCTGAGCTGCTCGTACACCGCCGACCTGCCGAGCGCCGCCACCCGCACCAACACGGCCACGGCCACCCGCCAGGCCTTCGCCTACGGCCCGGACGGCAGCGGCACCCCGGCGGGCACCACGAGCGCCTCGGGCACGGCCACGGTCGACTTCTCCGGGGCGGGCGTCAGCTCCTTCGACGAGTGCGTGGACGTGACCGACTCCCTGCAGGGGACGCTGGGCACGGTCTGCGCCGCCGACGCGCCCAAGAGCTACACCTACAGCCGCTACATCGGTCCGTTCGCTGCTCCTGACCAGTGCGGCGACCGGAATGTGGAGAACACGGCCTCCTTCGTGGCCAACGACACCGGCGCCACCGGCGACGATTCGTGGACGGTGCTCGCCCACGTGGTCTGCGACCAGGGCTGCACGCTGACGCCGGGCTACTGGAAGACCCACTCCCGCAAGGGTCCCGCGCCGTACGACGACACCTGGGCGCAGCTCGGCCCGGCGCAGGAGAACACGGCCTTCTTCCTGAGCGGGAAGACCTACTACCAGGTGCTGTGGCAGGCGCCCGCGGGCAATGCCTACTACATCCTGGCCCACGCCTGGATCGCCACGACGCTGAACGGGCTCAATGGCGCCACGATGCCCGCCGAGGTGCAGTCGGCCTGGCAGGAAGCCGCCACCCTCTTCGGCACCTGGACGCCCGCGCAGATCGGCGCGCAGAAGGGCGGTCAGCAGCCGCGCAAGCGGTTCCTGGAGCTCGCCGGACTGCTCGACATGTACAACAACGGGCTCCTGGGTCCGGGGCACTGCTCCGAGTAGGGAGGAAGGGGCCGGAGGGTCCCGGGTCCGGGTTGTGATAGCAGGAGGGGGCGCAAGCCCCCTCCTGTGTTTTATTCGGGGTCCGCTTCGAACACCAGATCGATCCGCACCGCTTCATCGTTCGGAAGGATGCGTACCCGGGTGGAGGACTCGCGCTCGTCGAGCTTGATCGTAACGATCCAGGTCCCCGGCCAGAGAGCGGGGATCAGGTAGGTGGCGTCCAGATTCGCGCGGGCGCCGCGCGTCCAGGCCCCATCCTCGCTCGTAGCCTGGATGAAAGGGACCTCCCCGGGCGCCAGGCCGGTGATGGAGCCGGACACCGCCACCCCCCGGACGAGCCGGAGGTCCGCAACGTCGACCGGAGCGCCGTCCAGGGTGACCGTAGTGGCCGCCGGGCCGAAGCCAGGCTGCTCCGCCTTGAGCGTCCAGGTCCCGTCGACGAGGTGCGCCGTGAACCTCCCTTCCGCATCGGTGCCCGCCCAGGCCCGGAGCCCCTCCGCCTGCTCGAAGGACAGGCTCGCGTCCACGACGGGCCGCCCCTCGGGATCGAGCACGCGGCCGCGGACCGCGGGGAGGGGAGGGAACCGGAGCTCTTCCAGAGTGATCTTCCGGCCTTCTTCCACCTGGACCCGGCGCTCGAGAGTCCGTCCCAGATTGTCGGTCGCAAGCAGCGTCCAGGTTCCCGGCGCGACGTCGCGAATCTGGAACCGGCCCTGCTCGTCCGCTCTCGCCCGGGCCGATGACTCCTGGGGACCGCCCTCAAGCTCCAGCGACACGAACTGTCTCGGGGTGAGCCCCGCGATGTCCGTCACCCGGCCCTCCAGGGGCACGAGCCTTTCGGACAAGACGAGCTCGATCTCCTCGGCGCTCGTCCCGGCCTCTCCGAGCCGGCGCGCCACCTTGGGCAGGGCGTCCTGCGCGCTGACCTCGAACCAGCCGGGCTCCAGCGACTCGAAGGCGAAACGGCCGTCCGCGTCGCTATACCCGGTGCGGCGGTCGGCGGGACCCGGGCAACCCGATTGGACGTGGACCGCGCATCCGAAAGTCTTGCCGGCGAGCCAAGCCTCGATCTGGACCCCTTCCACGGGCTCGCCCTGTCCGTCCACCACCCGGCCCGCGATGCGGGCCGCGGGCCGCAACCGGATTTCGAACACTCCCGGCTCGCGCGGGGCCGGGGAAGGGGACTCGTCGGGCAGCCACCCGGGCGGGCACGCCGACAGGGGGTAGATGCCTGCGGCCGGGACCGTGAAAAGGCCGTCCGGTCCGCTGACCGCCGCGACAGCGGGCGCCGAGGACTCCATCGGCCTCCAGATCTCCACCCCCGCGAGGGGGCGGCCTTCGCCGTCCACCACACGGCCGGTCAGATCCTCCTCTTGCGCGCGGGAGGTCTCCGCAGAAAGGAAGATCACAGCAGCCAGGCAGATGAAACCGCGAACGGTTCTTGTCGGCATCGAAGTCCCCTCCTCCCTGCTTAGACGGGACGAGGGGCCAAAAAGAGCCCCGTCACTTGGGGACCAGCGCGGGGAGCAGCGCGGGGAACAGCGACCTGTCGATGCCGGGGAGGATGCGGCGGATCAGGAGCTCGCGCGGCCGAGGTTGGCGAGCCCCTTCTGAAACACCTCGCCGCTGCCGCCGCTCAGGTTGACCATGAAGGCCATGTTGAGCGCGTCCATCTTCTTGACGAGCGCATCGACCTGCTCCGGGGTCATCTCGGGCGCCTCCTCCTGGTGGTTGTGCACGTCCACGAAGGGAAAGCGCGCCCGCGTGACCGGATGCTCCGGCACCACGAGCGTCGAGCGCGGCTCGTAGTCCTCGAAGGACAGGACCGGCTCGGGCGGAGCCGGGGTCTGGGCAAGGAGGCCGGGGACCGCGACAGCCAGGACGAGGACGAAGGCGACGAGACCGGGATCTCTCATGCGAATGACCTCTCTCAAGACGGCAGGGGCCCAGTCTATCGCGGCGGAGACCGCGGTATCTGGAGGGGAAACCTGGATCTCTGCCTCGGAGGCGCCTGCCTCCGGCTCGGAGATGCCGGCCGCTGCGCTGGAGACCTCTGTCCCCGACTCGTAGGTGCCTGCCGCTGCGGGAGGGATCGGGATCCGCGGAATCGGGCTCGCGGTCGCCAAAGTTCTGATCGCGGTCTCCAACCCGGGTACCGCGGTCCCCGCAGCTCGGATCGCTGTCCGCGGGATCGGGATCGGGAGCGGCGTCCCGCACTCCGCGGTCGCTGGGTGTCAGACCGCGGTCCGCGCTGTCTGGATCGCGATCCACGGCCTGGAGATCGCTGTCCGCGCCAGGCGGACCATGGCCCCGGTTTGAACGGCCGAGGTCCGTGCGGGCCGGATCACGTTCGTTGCGTGGGGGACCGCTGTCTTCGGAGCTCGGGTCGTGGCCCCCGGCGTCTGGATCGCGGTCCCTGTTCTTCAGGAGAGGGCCGCCAGACTAATTCGCATAGTCCAGACCCAACAGCACCGCAAGATCGTCGAGGAAGTCCGCGAGCATGGTCTCGTCCGCGAGACCCTCTCCGCTGATCGTTCTGACTTTCCAGCCTTTGAGCTCGGCCTTGGTCCGCAAGATGCGGTCCTTGCGCCGCTGCTCCTCGTTGCCGTGGATCCTTGTCGAGAGACCGTCGACGTAGAGGAGGACCTTCTGCTCCGGATAGGCGAAGTCCGCCACCGTCCGCGAGCCGCCGCCGAGCTCCAGGGGGAACTGGGCCTCGGGCGGAAGCGGGAAGCTCCGCGCCTTCAGGATGGCCAGGAACCGGTCCTCCTTCGGACTCTCGGTCTTGTCGGAGTGGCTCTTCTCCCGCACGTAGGTCGGCGCGATCTCGTGCTCCTTCCCGAACGGTCCGAGGGCGTCGCTCAGGGCGGCCAGCGCCACGTTCCGGTCGAGCACGCCGTGATGCTGCTGGTTGCGGAAGTGAAGGAGGCAGCGATAGCACGCCTTCTCGCAGGTGCAGGCGGCCAGCACCTCTTTGGCGCTGTCGACGACCCTCTCCCAGTGCTCCATGGCCAGCGGGAGGAAACCGCTGCCGCCGGGCAGGGGATCGAAGAGGACCCCCTGCGCCTTGCCCTGGTCGTCGACCAGCAGCTCGGTTTCGAGCTCGGTCTCGCCCATCTCCAGGACCCTTCGGAAGCCGATGCGCAGCGCTTCGACGGCGTTCACCGCGCCGTGCTCGTGCGTGAAGGGACCCAGGATGAGCAGGTCCGAGCGCACGTCCACGTGCAGCGCATGCCATCCCGGAGCCCGCCGGCAACGCTTCTTGTGATGCTCGACGAAGTCCTTGATCTCGATCGGCGAGGCCAGCGGTGACCGCACCTCGCCGCAGACCAGGCAGATGGGGAAGCCGATCCCGTCCTCGGGAGTGGCCGGTCCGGTCTTCTTGGTCCCCAGGTTCACGGTGCGCAGGTTGCCCTCGCGCAGGTAGCTGTAGGGGACGAGTCCCACCCGGCCCCTGTGCCCGCCGCGATGCTCGGGCAGTTGCAGGGCATATTGGTAGTAAGCCCGCCGGTGCCGGTATTCCTCCTGATCGGAGATGCGGCCGAGGCCCTCCAGAGCCACGTCGATCATCTGAATCGAGCTGAAGCCCACCGCGGGCTTCTGCCCTCCCTCCGTCGCCCGGCCCGGCTCCACGACACGCTTCAGGGCCGGCTCGAAGACCATGCGCTTTTCCAGGGATTCCGGCCGGAAGTGCGGGTCCTGGGCCTTGAGCCGGTAGATCTCCAGGCCGGTCATGCGGAACTGCCGGCGGTTGGCATAGATCAGGCTCGCAGGCGCCAGCTCGCGGAGCGCGACGACGAGCGGCCGTCCCAGGTCGAGCGGCGGCTCCACGCTCTGCGCCCGCACGTGGTCCTTGACCAGCGCATAGCCGGGGAAGAAGCCGCGCCGCGCGAGGTAGGAGATCGAGTAGTTCTCCTGGTCCTCGCGCCAGAGCCTGCGCAGCGCGGCCTCGTAGCTGTTGCGGCGCATCGTGTCCTCGAACGCCAGGTTCTCGCCCTGGTCCTGCCGGTCGCGCAGCTCCCTCAGGATCCTCTGGTAGCTCCTCACCTCGGCCAGGAGGGTCGCGGCCACCCGGTCGAGCTCGGCCGGCATTTCGGCGATCCTGCGGCGCAGCGCCTCTTCCGAGACGATCTCGGCGTCTTCTTCCGGCCACTGGCTGAAGGTCGCCCGCAACGTGGCGAGCAGCTTGTCCGCGCCGGACGCGAGGAGCGACCGGAATTCCGAAAAGTCCGGCGTCTCGGAGCGGTAGTGCTCGCTGCCGTCCTCGGTCTTCGTCCCGAAGTAGTTCCAGATGTAGGTTGGAAAGGTTTTCGCCAGAGCCTCCTTCGCCCCTTCCCAGCCGCGCAGCTCGGTGAGGATCGCCGAGAACACGTGCTGGCGCACCAGCGGCTCGTTGCGCATGGAGAACCCGGGCACGCGCACCTCGCCGGCGATCATGGCCGGCGGCTGGCCGTAGAAGTACTGGTCGTGCTGCGCGTTGCGGCAGTAGCAGAACACGGCTCCGATGCGGTGCCGCCGGCCGGCCCGGCCCGAGCGCTGCGCGTAGTTGGCCGGCGAGGGCGGCACGTTGCGCAGCAGCACCATCTCCAGCGGGCCGATGTCGACGCCCAGCTCCAGCGTCGGAGTGGCCACGAGGCAGTTGGCGCGGCCGTTGGTCTTCTTGAACTCGCGCTCCGCTTCCAGCCGGTCTTCCTTCGGCACCTGCGCCGAATGCTCGCGCGAGAGCAGCGGCACGAACTCCCTCTGGGTGTACTGGACCACGTCGAAGTGCTCGGCATCCCGGGGCTCCAGGGCGACCTTGCCTTCGCAGAGATAGCCCCGGCACCTCCCGGAGGGGAGGGCTCTTCCCGCGGCCTTGCCGCAGTGACGGCAGACGAAGCGCTCCGTGGTGTGGCGGATCTGGACGAGATCCACGTTGACCTGGTAGCCCGCCGAGATCTTCGCCATGTCCTGGAGCTTGCCATGGCGCAGGACCTTGATCCTCTCCGGCACCAGGAGCTGTTTTTCCACGAGCCATGCGAAGACGTCGTCGAGGAAGCGGTCGATCTTCTCGCCGAGCTTCCCCGGGCCGCGCTCGAACGCCGCGGCGACCAGCCTCTCGGCCGCGGTCATCCGGGTCTTCGAGTGCAGCGCGATCGTGAACGTCTTCTGCGTCTTCGCCGCCCTCTGCACGACCAGGCGCGGGCGGTAGTGCTCCTGGGTGGTCACGATCCCCTCGCGCACCTCGCGGTCGCGGTCGGACCACAGGCGCCGGAGCATCGGGTGGCTCACCGCGTGCTTCAAGCGGAACAGGTCGAGCAGGGCCTCGACCGTGTTCACGATCTGTTGGGGCGTGACCGCGAGCTCCGCAGCCCAGGCGCGCGCCAGCGGCTCCATCTCGGCCAGCGTCACGCCGTCGTAGTCCACGCGGGCCAGGCCGAGCTGTTCCAGGCTGTTGCGCCGCTGGCGCTCGCTGGCCGCGAACAGCTCCTCGATGAGGAGCCAGCTCAGCCGGTCGAGATCGGCGTCGCGCCTCTGCCCCTTGGGGTGGACGATGCCGCCGGCGGTTGCGAGGTTCGCCACCTCTTCCACGAGGTCCTTGAAGTACCAGCGCCTTGCGGGGTCCCCTTCGAGGACGCTGTAGGCCATGTGGCGCACCCGGAACCGCAGCGACCGGCCGTCCATCCAGCCAGCCTGGAACGCCGCATCCTGCCTGGAGTCGGCGAAGATCAGGACCTTTCGCAGGTCCGGCTCCGGCATGCTGGAGAGCATGGTCTGAGCCACGATCATCACGTCGTTGACCTCGGTGGAGCGCACGAGGGTGACGATGGGGCTGCGCTCGCTGCTCCGCGCTTCGCAGGCGGGGCAGGAGGAGATCGGCTGCTTCCACGTCTGCACCTTCACCAGCGGCCCTGAACGCTTGCACGTCGCACCCAGGCACGCCGGGGAGGGCCCTTCGTGCAGGCCGCCGCACCAGCGGCAGAGGTAGCGGGTCTCGCCTGCGTCCTCCTCTTCCTCGTCTCCCCGGATCAGCCGGTCGGCCAGGAGGATGCCCTTGTCGTCCTCGCCGGCCCCTTCGGGCGGCGCCGGTCCCAGCCCGGCGCACTTCTGGAAGCCGTTCACCTTGCCGCCGCCTTCCACCGCCTCGGCCTCGGCCGGATGGAGATGGACGAACGGCTGTCCACAGGCACGGCAGAAGGAGAGCGGCAAGGGCAGCTCGTCGCCGTTGCCCCGGTCGGAGAACAGCAGCCGCGGCTCGGGCTCCGGCCCATGGCCGAGCCATTGCACCCAGAGGCCGGAGAGGCCTTGCACGAAGAAGTGAAGCTTGGGCCGCAGCAACGGCTCGTCGTCGCGGCGCGCCAGGGCGCCGAGGGTCAGATACGCGAGCACTTCCGCCTGGAGCTCGGGAACGCTCCGGCCCTTGCGGTCGCCCAGCGGCTGCAGCCGGGGGAGCGCCTCTTCGAGCGTGACCGGCCGGGTGAAGGACTCCTGCAGGGTCTCCACGAGGCGGTTGGGAGCGAGCAGGTCCCACAGCCGTTCGAGCGACCCCCGGCCCGCCGGGGCCGGCCGGCCGCACAGCCGCTCCGCGAGGCGCAGCACTTCTTCCGGAAGGTCGTGCACCTCCTCGGCGACGAGGAGATCGCGGACCGCGTCCAGGATCTTCGCGAGCAGCGCGGCGGGCTCGTCCGGCGGCGGCGGCACGTAGCGCTCTCCTCCCACCGGGCGCTGGCGTTGAAACTCTTCCTGGACGACCTGGATCGACTCGTCCGGCACTCCGAAGAGCCGGCCTCCGAAGGAGCGGAGCTGGACGTCGGCGTCCCTCGTCTCCCGTTCCGTCACCGTGGCGGAGCTGCCGATGCAGACCACCTCGCCGAGCTCCTTCCGTGCCACGGACCGCAGGCGCCGGAGGAGGCAGGCCACCTGCGACCCCAGGGCGCCGGTGTAGGTGTGCACCTCGTCGAGCACGAAGAACCGGAGCGGCGCGGCCTGGAAAAGCGACAGGTCCTTGTCGCGCAGGAGAAGGTATTCGAGCTGCGCGTAGTTGGTCAGCAGCAGCCGCGGCCGCCGCTCCAGGATCTCCTTGCGCGAGGCGCACTCCTCCCAGGGGAGCGGCAGGTCGCCGTGCAGCTTCTCGGCCTGATCGAGCTCCTTCTGCGTGTAGCCGCGCCGCTCCGGGAGCCGCTCGGTCGCCGCATCGGTGTCAGGCGTCTCGCCCGTGTAGCGCCCGAAGGTGATGCCCGTGCCCGCGAGCATGCGCCGCAGGCGCTCGACCTGGTCATTGACCAGGGCGTTCATGGGATAGATCAGCACGGCCACCACCCCGGGCTCGGCTTCCGCGTCGCGGAGCTTCAGGCAGTGATCCAGGATCGGGAGCAGGAATCCCTCGGTCTTGCCGGAGCCGGTGCCTGTTGCCAGGAGCACGTGCCGTCCCGACATAGCAGCCCGGAGCGAGCGCTCCTGGTGCTTGTAGAGCCCCTTGAACGGGAACAGGCCGGGAAGGGCAGGATGGAGTCCCAGCTCCTTCTCGGCCAGCAGGTCGCGGAACGACGGACCCTGGACGAAAGGCCGGTTGAGATAGATGTACGGTCCCGGGCCAGCCGGTCGCCCGTGCCCGGTCCGTAGGCGAGGCCGGAACGGAGCTGCCCGGCGAGCCGCGGGTCCGAGAGGCGGAAGGTGGTCAGCAGGTAGCGGCCGTACTGGTCGAGGACGTCGCGGCCGAACTGGATCGGGTTGAGGCTCATGCCGGAATGATATCTGGAGAGCTGCGGGACGAGCTCTGGTTCGTTCCTTCAGGCGAACTCCGTCGTCTCCACCGGTTCCGTGGTAGAGTCCCGGCCCGGAGAAATCGTGGGACAACACGACCTGAGTTACCGGCTCTTCTTCGCCCACCGGCGCATGATCGAGGATCTCCTGCGGGAGATCGTGGGCGAGCGGTGGGTGGAGCGCATCGACTTCGGCTCCGGCGAGCGGGTCGACGCCTCCTTCGTCACTCCCAGGCACGAGAACCGTGCGAGCGACGTCATCTGGCAGTTCCGTCGCAAGGATGGCGGAGAGCCCGTCTACGTCTATGTCCTCCTGGAGTTCCAGTCGCGGCTGGATCCCTCGATGCCGGTTCGGCTCATGGTCTACGTAAGCCTCTTCTACCAGCGGCTGATGTCGAGGCAGCCGGCGGCGGGCTGGAGGAAGCTGCCGCTGGTCATCCCAATCGTCATTTACAATGGATGGGAGCCGTGGAACGTGGCAACAGACCTCGGTTCCCTGGTCGGCGAGCTGGACCCTTCGGCGGAGATCTACCGGCCGCAGTTGCGCTACCGGCTGGTGGACGAGGGTGCCTACCCTCTCGAAGATCTAGCGGCGCTGAGCAGTCCGGTTGCCGACCTGTTCCGCATCGAGAGGAGCCGCGACTGGTGGGAAGTCCGCGCAAGCGTTCATCGGCTGAGGCAGAGCATTCCGCCGGCCGACTCCTTGCGGGAGGCCTTCGAGACCTGGCTGCGGAAGCTCGTCCTGCCACGCCTCGGCTTGTCCCAGGAGGAGGCCGCCGCCGCTTCTACTCTGGAGGAGATCGAAACCATGCTGACTGAAAGCATTGACCGTTGGAACCGCGAGATCCTGGAAAAGGGGCGAGAGGAGGGACTCCAAGAAGGACGGCAGCAGGGGGAAGCGCGGGTGGTGCTTCGGCAGCTCCGTTTGAAGTTCGGTCCTCTGGCTCCCGAGATCGAGGAGCGGGTGCGCTCTGCGGATGCGGACCGCCTTCTCGGGTGGAGCGAGCGCATCCTGACTGCCGAGACTCTCCAGGAGGTGTTCCGGGATTGACTCCCAAGTGGGTCACCCATGACCGACGATCCCATTGTCGATGAAGTCCGCCGGATCCGGCGGGAGCACGCAGCCCGCTTCGATCATGACCTGCACAAGATCTTTGCCGACCTGAAGCGGTCGGAAGAGGCTCGCGATGTCCAGGATTCGCCGCTGGTGGCCCCTCCGGACCAGGAGGCCAGCGTCCAAACTCGTTACTCATGAGAAAGGGGGAGCGACCATCTACGACGCTACTCCTGGAGTGGGCGCCGCGAAGCCTGACAGCAGTCGCTGCTGACCGCATAGCGTCGCCGGGGGCGCCGGTGTGTTCAGTGTCGGTAGGTGGGTGGGGAAGCTGAAAATGGGGGCGTGACGGCACGCCCCCTGGGACGGCGGGTTACTGGCTACTGCT
>JBJMGZ010000734.1:0-6695 GCA_045807605.1 Thermoanaerobaculia bacterium
CCCACGCACCCATCCGTGCGCACACTTCCATATACAGACTATTCAAAGACAGCAGCCCTCCGGGCAACATTCCAGCAGTTCTTGCTCTTCCATGTTGTTGGCAGACAATCTGTGCCGCTAACATCAAACTTTCTGTGCTCCATAAGCCGGCAGCACCACGGTCTATGCCGAAACGGCCGCTGACGGGGATACTCACTGTCGTCGTCTCAGAACTAAGACCCGGGTGCTTCGAAAAAGGTTAGTCTCAAACGCACGAAGCTGCGCTCCTATCTTTACTCAGTGCTTACCCGGCAGAATATCGAGCCGGTGCTGAAGGGCCCTACGGCATCCGCACGGCCGTCGACCTCCCCCGCGTATCCGCGGCCGTGCTCCAGAAGCTGCCGCGGAGCTGGGTGCGGTCGGCGGAGAGGGTCCAGGTGAAGCCGCCGCTGGTCGAGCGCTTGGCGCCGTGTTCGGTGAAGCTCAGGGTGACCTTCCGGCCGTCGATCTTGCCGGTGACGGTGATGGGAGTACGGCCCGAGGAGCCTAGGGTGCGGCCGTCTTCGGTCCACTTCTGGCCGCGGCCGGTGAGACGGTTGCCTTCCTGCTCGAGTTGAACGCGGTAGCCGAGGCGCAGACCCTTGTACTGGGCGTAGTTGGTCTCTTCGATGCGGTTGGTCATCTCCCACCAGCCGCTCAGGTCCGAGGAGGGCGCGGCCTCCTCTTCGTCCTCTTCATCTGCCTTCTCTTCTTCCTCTTCGCGGGCGGGCTTTCTCGTCGCCTCTTCATCCCGGGCGCGCTGATCCCGGTCTTCCTTGGCCCGTTGCCGGCGCTCCTCGCGCGCGATCCGGGCCTCTCTCTGGGCGAGGCGCCGCTCCTCTTCTTCGATGCGGGCGATCCGCTCCGCCTCCTTGCGCCTGGCGTCCAGACGCTGCTCCTCGCGTTCCTGATCCTTCTTGCGCGCGAGGACGGCCTCCGCCTCCTGCTTCTTCCGCTCCTGGGTCTCGCGGGCCAGCCGCTCCTGCTCCTTCTTCTTCCGCGCCTCGGCCAGCGCCAGCTCCTTTTGATCGGCGTCCTGCCGGCGGCGGCGTTCTTCTTCGGCGCGGCGCGCCTCGGCGAGCTTCGCCGCTTCGCGCTCCTGCTGGCGCTGCTCTTCCATCAGGCGCATGACCGGGAAGCCGTTGCGCGGCGGCGCCTCCCGGCCGGGGCACCAGGCGGCCGGCTGCATCTCTTCCAGGAACAGCTCGCGGTAGGGCTCTCCTGAGCCCGCGCAGCCATCCTTGAGGATCAGACCCGTGCGCCGGTCGACGTTGCGGACCACCACGCCTTGCGGCGAGTGCCACGGCTCCGGCGTCTTGCGCTTCTGATAGAGCCGCTGCGCCACCCGTCCCCAGACCGGCGCGGCCAGCCGGCCTCCGGTCGCATCCTCGATGATCGTGCGCGGACGGTCGAAGCCGATCCAGACGCCGGAGACGATCTCGGGCGTGTAGCCGACGAACCAGGCGTCGGCCCCCTGGTTGGTCGTCCCCGTCTTGCCCGCGGCCGGGACCTTGAAGCCGCTCCCGACAGCGCCGATGCCCGTGCCGCGCCGGAGCGCCTCGGCCAGGACGTCGGTGATCAGGAAAGCGATGCCCGGATCGAGCACCTTCCTGCGCCTGGGCTTGGAGGCCCAGAGCACCTTGCCGTTCTCGTCCTCCACCTTGAGGACGAGCCGGGGCTCCACGGCCTCGCCCAGGGTGGCGAAAGCCGAGTAGGCCGAGGTCAGCTCCAGCGGCGAGACCGCGATCGTCCCCAGGGCCGCGGCCGGGACCTCGGGCACCCGCTCGTCGATGCCGGCCGCCCTGGCCACGCCGGCCACGTCGGCGATCCCCACCGCGCTCGCCAGGCGGACCGTGACCACGTTCTTGGAACGGACCAGGGCGTCGCGCATCGTGACCGAGCCTTCGTATCGCCCGGTGAAGTTCTGCGGCCGCCAGATCTGGCCGTTCGCGAGGCGGATGCGCAGCGGCAGGTCCGGCAGCGGCTGGCTGAGCACGAAGCCCTCGCGCAGGCCGGCGGAGTAGACGAACGGTTTGAAGGCGCTCCCCGGCTGCCGCTGCGCGAAGGCGACGCGGTCGAACTGCGAGTGCGAATAGTTGCGGCCGCCCACCCAGGCCAGGACGTCTCCGTTGCGGGCGTCGAGCATCACGAGCGCGCCCTGGAGATAGGGAGTGCCCTTGGGCGGCGGCTTCGCGGACGCCGAGTAGCGCGGCCCCGCGAACCGGCCGAGCTCGCCGCCCTCCACCCGCTTGAGCTGGCGCGAGAGCTCCTCCTCGGCGATGCGCTGGGCGCGGGAGTCGAGCGTCGTCCAGATGCGCAGCGGCTGGCGGTAGAGGTCGGAGCCGAAGCGCGACTCCAGGTCGCGGCGGACCTGCTCGACGAACCAGGGGGCGAGGGTCGATTCGAGGCTCCGCTGGGGAGGCGCCGGGGCGATCCCCAGGGGCTCGTTGCGGGCCGCCCGGGCCATGAGCCGCGGGATGCGTCCCTGCTCCGCCATGAGGGTCAGCACGAGGTTGCGGCGCTCCAGCGCCTCCCGCGGGTGGCGCCGGGGATCGTAGTGGCTCGGCGCCTTGGGGAGGGCCGCGAGCACGGCGGCCTGGGGCAGGGTCAGCTCCTTGGCGGAGCAGCCGAAGTACTGGCGCGACGCGGCCTCGATGCCGCGCGCCCGGTTGCCGAAGTAGATGTGGTTCAGGTAGAGCTCGAGGATCTCCTCCTTGGAGTAGCGCGCCTCGATCTCCTGCGCCACCCGCACCTCCAGGAACTTGCGCGAGGTGGAGCGCTCCTCCCCCGGGATCGTCTCCGGGAAGGCGTTCCTGGCGAGCTGCATGGTGATCGTGCTGAAGCCCTCCGACCAGCTCAGCGACCGCAGGTTGGCCAGAAGCGAGCCGCCGACCCGCCGCCAGTCCACGCCGCGGTGCTCATAGAAGCGCCGATCCTCGACAGCAAGGAAAGCCTGGGGCACGTGCGCCGGCATCTCGAAGAGGGGGACGACCTCCTGCTCCATGGGGGCGAGGTCGGCGAAGACCTCACCGAACCGGTCGAGCAGGACCGGCGCGCCGCCCGGCTGATAGGCGGCGAGGCCCTGCACGTCCGGGCAGCCGCCGAAGAAGCACTTCTCCCAGGCGAAGGAGATGAGGAGGAGCGTGAGGAGAGGGGCGACGCCGATCGAGAGCAGCGCCGTGCGCCGGGGGAGCGTGCGCCACCAACCCCGGATTCGGTCGAACATCCCCCGAAGCGGGGTGACAGCCTCCATGCCCGGGGCGGGGAGCAAGGAGGGTGCCAGAGCCCTCACCCCCGGCCCCTCTCCCAGCCGCACTCCCGGACCCCCGGGAGAGGGGCGAGCGCGAGATCGACCGGCCTTCCCGCAAGTGACTTGCCAAAAAAAGTCCTTCTCCGGGTTCGGTGACAAGCCACGGATGGCGATGACGTTGGAGCTTGCGCGCCCCCCTCTCCCGGGGGTCCGGGCGTGCGGCTGGGAGAGGGGTCAGGGGGTGAGGGCCCGCTGCGCCGCATCGAGAGCTGCCTGCGGCGACTCCCGCTTCTCCACCACGGCCTCCAGCGCCCGGGAGAGAGGCCCCCACAGGCGGGGCATGGCCGGATCGTTCGGCATGGGCACGGCCGTGTCGAGCTGCCGGCGGAAGCCGTGGAGCACCCAGTCGCTCGCGAGCTGGGGGTCCTGGTAGACGGCATGATGGGCGGGGATCATCTTCGCCTCCAGGGCCAGGGTCCGGGCCGCGGGGAGGTCGGTCAGGTAGCGGGCGAGCTGCGCGGCCACCGTCTTGTTGCGGGAGGTGGCGGCGATGTGGAGGCCCTGGACCGTGATCCAGGGCCGCATCGGCTTGCCGCCCGCCTCGTCCAGGGTCGGAAGCGGGGCGACCCCGAAAGACACGCCGGGATCGATCCTCTCGACGAAGGACGGCCCGCCGATGACCATGGCCAGCTTGCCCTCGTTGAAGAGCGAGGTGATCAGCGTCGTGGAAGGGCCGGCCGGGAGGAAGCCCTGCCGCAGCCAGTTCTTGAGCAGCGCCACCGATTGGACGTTCGGCGCCGAGTTGATCGTGGGCTCGCCCGAGCTTCCGAAGAGCCGGCCGCCGAAGGCGTGCATCAGCGGCGCATGGTAGTAGAAATCCGTGTACCAGGTGGCGAGGCCGAACTTGCCCAGCTCGGGGCTGGTCAGGCGCCGGGCCTGCGCCACCATCTCGCGCGACGACAGCGGCGGCTCCGGCAGCAGGTTGCGGTTGAAGATCAGCGCGACCGTCCGGACCTCCAGCGGCACGCCGTAGTACCTGCCCTGGATGGTCAGCGCGTCGAGCGTCCCCGGCAGGAACCGGGCGCGGATGCGGGCATCCGGAGCCACCTGCTCGACGATGCCGCCAGCCTCGACCCAGGCGCCGAGCCGGTCCTGCGTGTAGAGGAAGACGTCGGGACCCTCTCCGCGCGGGATGAGCGTGGCGATCCGGGACGGCAGCAGGTCGGCCGGAATGGCCACGGCCGTGGCCGTCCAGCCGTCCTTGTTGCGGAAGCCCTCCACCAGCTTCTCGAACGCCAGGCGCGCCGCTCCCTGGTAGGAGTGCCAGATGATGATCTCCTTCTCCTCCTGGGACCCGGCCGGAGCGGTCCAGAGCAGCAGGAGCAGAAGGAGCGCGCGGTGCATGGGTCAGTACTCGGGGGTCTGGGAGGCGCTGCGGAGGACGATCTCCTCCACCCGGGCGCCGGGAGGAAGCACGACGGCTATCTGCATCGGAGGCGGGTCGGAATGGCTCACGGAGGCATCCTACACGAGCGGCAGCGGGGGGAAGAAAGACCTCAAGGACACCAGGGACCCCAAGGACGGCAAGGACGGTCTCTTCGGTCCTTGATGTCCTTGGTGTCCTTGGTGTCCTTTAAGATAACGTCCATGAGAGCCTCTCGATCGCTGCTGCTCCTGCTCCTGACCGCCTGTGCCGGTGCCCCTCCCCCGGCTCCCCCGGCATCCGCCCCCGCCCAGGCGGACCACGAGTGGGCACGGGGCGCGGTCTTCTACGAGGTCTTCGTCCGCAGCTTCTCCGACTCGGACGGCGACGGCGTGGGCGACCTGCGGGGGCTGACGGCGAAGCTCGACTACCTGAACGACGGCGATCCCAGGACCTCCACGGACCTGGGGGTGGATGCCCTCTGGCTCATGCCGGTCTTCCAGTCGCCGAGCTACCACGGGTACGACACGGTCGACTACGAGAAGATCGACGACGAGTACGGCACGGCCGAGGACTTCCAGCGGCTGCTCGACGAAGCCCACAGGCGGGGCATCCGGATCATCGTGGACTTCGTGATGAACCACTCCTCCGCGCAGCACCCATGGTTCGTGGAGTCTGCCTCCTCCCCCACGTCTCCGAAACGCGACTGGTACGTGTGGCGCGCGGACGATCCGGGTTGGACCCAGCCCTGGGGCGGAGCGAATCACACGTGGCACGAGAAGAACGGCGCCTTCTACTACGGCATCTTCTGGGGCGGCATGCCCGACCTCAACTTCTCGACGCCGGCCGTGCGCGAGGAGATGAAGCGCCTGGCCGGGCTCTGGATCTCCCGCGGCGTCGACGGCTTCCGCCTCGACGCCACCCGCCACCTCTTCGCCAACGGCCCCGGCGACCTTCAGAACGACCAGCCCGAGACCCATGTCTATCTGAAAGAGCTCGCGGAGCACGTCCGCAAGGTGAACCCGCGGGCCGTGCTGGTGGGCGAGAACTGGACCACGACGCCGATCATCGCGCAGTACTTCGCCGACCTGCCGATGAGCTTCAACTTCCCGCTCGCGGAGGAGATCCTCCACGGAGTCCAGGACGGCGAGGCGGCCGGCATCGCCGGCAAGCTCGACGAGATGCTGGAGCTCTACCCCCCGGGAGCCCTCGACGCGCCCTTCCTCACCAACCACGACCAGACCCGCATCGCCACGGTGCTCCAGAACGATCCGGCGAAGCTCAAGAGCGCCGCGGCGGTCCTGCTGACCCTGCCCGGCGCCCCCTTCCTCTACTACGGGGAGGAGATCGGGCTCCAGAACGGCCCGGCCGGCAACGACGAGCAGAAGCGCACTCCCATGCCCTGGGACGCCTCCCCGACCGGCGGCTTCACCACCGGCAGGCCCTGGTTCCAGCTCGCCCCGGGCCAGGAGATCGCGAACGTCGCCGCCCAGACGGCCGATCCCGGCTCGCTCCTCTCCCACTACCGCAAGCTGATCCAGGCGAGGAAGTCCTCTCCCGCGTTGACGAAGGGCGATCTCAAGCTGCTCACTTCGGGAGTGAAGAGCGATCCGGTGCTCGCCTTCACCCGCGAGAGCCCGGGAGAGAAGGTGCTGGTGCTCCACAACCTGGGTGCCGACGCCGTGACGGCGGGACCCTATTCGATCGAGGACCCCGAGCCGGTCTTCTCGACCGGGGAGATCGTGATGATGCAGGGAGAGGGCGGGTGGAAGGTGAACCTGCCGGCGGGGGCGAGCGGGGCGTGGCGGGTCAAATAATCAGGGCTCTCCTGTTGGGGAGCTGCCTGATGACGCGCGCTGTCGGGCAACCAAGCTTGCTGCCTCGACAAGCTCGAAGCCCTCTCTGCGTGCCGCTTCGGTCAAGCGGCCGTCCAGAGTGTGGAAGCGATGGCCTCGCGGGTTGTTCTCTGCCCAGCGAAGCGCGGCTCCGAGCTGAAGGGCATCC
>JBJMGZ010000735.1:0-19537 GCA_045807605.1 Thermoanaerobaculia bacterium
GGACGGCGGCCGGCACGTTGTAGAACGGGCTCTCCGGCTCCAGGCGGTCGAGGAACCAGAGGCGCTGCTGGGCGAAGGAAAGCGGGCTCCGACCTTCCTCGCTGGGGACAGGCAGAGCCTCCCGCGATCCCGCGCCTTCCAGCCGCTGCGCCAGCCCTGCCACCGTGGGCGCCTGGAACAGCGCCGCCACGGGCAGCTCGACCTCGAACGCCTCGCCGAGCCGGAAGGCGGCGCGTACCGCGAGGAGCGAGTGCCCGCCCAGCTCGAAGAAGTTGTCGTGCACTCCGACGGTCTCCAGGCCGAGCACCTCGCGCCAGACCGCCGCGACCCGCTCCTCCGCGGCGTTGCGAGGCACCACGGCTCCGGTCTGGCCGTGGCGCGTGGGAGCCGGCAGGGCCTTGCGATCCACCTTGCCGTTGGGCGAGAGCGGGAAGGCCGGCAGCACCACCCAGGCCGTGGGCACCATGACCCCGGGCAGGAGCCCGCGCAGGGAGTCCGCCAGCGCCGCGCTCAGCTCCTCCTCGGGTTGGTCCGACATGACATAGCCCACGAGCCGCGCGCCTTCGGGGCCGTCCGAGCGCAGGGTGACCACGGCCTGGCGCACGGCCGGATGCCGCTCCAGCGCGGCCTCGATCTCCCCCAGCTCGATGCGGATGCCGTGGAGCTTGACCTGGTAGTCGAGCCGGCCGAGGAAGTCGATCTGGCCGTCGGGCAGAAGCCGCACCCGGTCGCCCGTGCGGTACATGCGCTCGCCGGGCGGGCCATGGGCCCCGCCGAAGGCGGGGTGAGGCACGAAGCGGTCGGCGGTCAGCTCGGGCCGTCCGAGATAGCCGCGCGCCAGTCCCTCGCCGGCCAGGAACAGCTCGCCCGGGACGCCGACCGGCAGCAGCTCGCCCCGGCGGCCGAGCACCCGCGCCCGGGTGTTGGCGATGGGCTTGCCGATGGTGACCAGGGAGGTGCCCCGGGGCACGACCGTCCAGGTGGAGTAGGTGGTGTCTTCGCTGGGACCGTAGAGGTTGACCACGCGCTCGATCTGAGGATGGGCATAGAGCCGCTCCACGAGGTCGGGCTTGAGCGCCTCGCCGGCCAGGTTCACGGTGCGGAGCCCGGCGGGCAGCCGGCCGCCCACCAGCTCGGCCATGGGCGACGGCACGGCGTTGACCAGCGTCACCTCGCCGATCGCGCCGAGCTGCGGCAACCCGATGATGTTGGGCGCCAGGATCACCCGGCCGCCCGTGGCGAGCGGCACGAAGATCTCCCAGATCGAGAGGTCGAAGCAGACCGAGGTCGCGGCGAGCACGCCTTCGAGGTCCTCGCGGGGGAAGACGCCGAGCGACCAGTGGACCAGGGCGACCGCGCTGCGGTGGGGGATGCCAACGCCCTTGGGCCGGCCGGTGGAGCCGGAGGTGTAGATGACATAGGCCAGGTTGTCGGGGTCAACGCTCCCGGCGCGCCGGACGGATGTAGGGGAGGGGCTTGCCCCCTCCCGGGAGGGGGCAAGCCCCTCCCCTACATCCAGAACATCCAGAAGCACGGTCGGACCTGTATAGAACGCCAGCCGGTCCGCCAGCGAAGCCTGGGTCAGCAGCACCTCCGCCCCGGAATCCGCGAGCATCAGCTCCAGGCGCTCCTGGGGATAGGCGGGATCGAGGGGCACGTAGGCCGCTCCGGACTCCAGCACTCCCAGGATGGCCGCGATCAGGTCCGGCGTGCGCTCCAGGCAGAGACCGACCCTGACCTCGGGTCCCACCCCTGGCAGGGACTCGGCAATCTTCCGCGCGCGGTCGATCAGCTCGCGGTAGGTCAGGCGCTCCTTCTCCCCCACCACGGCCACCGCGTCCGGCGTGCGCTCCGCCTGCAGCCTCACCAGGTCGTGGAGGCAGAGGCCGGCCGGGTATTCCACCCGGGTGTCGTTCCACGCCGCGATCTGGAGGCGTTCGGGCTCGGTCAGCAGCGGCAGCTCGGAGAGCCGCTTCCCGGGATCAGCGCCTTCGAGGAGGGTCCGGAAGTGTCCGAGCAGGCGGTCGATCGTCGCGGGCTCGAAGAGCGCCGTGGCGTATTCGGCGAGCACGTCCCAGCCGCCGTCCGCCCGCGGGGAGACGGCCACGAGGAGATCGAACTTGGCCGTGCCGGTCTCGCTCCGCACCGGCTGGAGGGTGAGCGCTCCGGAGGTCCGCGCCGGCAGCGGCTCTTCCAGGACGAGCATCACCTGGAAGAGCGGGTTCTGAGACAGGTCGCGGCTCGGTTGCAGCTCCTCGACCAGACGCTCGAAGGGGATGTCCTGGTGCGCGTAGGCGCCCAGGCAGGCTTCCCGGACCCGGGCCAGGAAGGTGTGCAGGTCGGGATCGTCGCCGGTCTGCGCGTCCAGGACCAGCGTGTTCACGAACAGCCCGATCAGGCGCTCCACCTCGGGCCGGCGGCGGTTCGCCACGGGCGAGCCCACCGGGATCGTGCCCTCTCCCGTGTAGCGGGAGAGCAGGGCCTGGAAGGCGCCCAGGACGGCCATGAAGCGCGTCACGCCCTCGCGCCGGGCGAGGCCCTCGACGGCTGCGGCGGTCTCCGCGGGCAGGGTCAGCGACCGGATGGTGCCGCGGGGGTCGCGCACCGCGGGACGGGGCCGGTCCGCGGGCAGCTCCAGCACGGGCAGGCCCGCGAGCCGGGTGCGCCAGTAGTCGAGCTGCCGGTCGAGCACCTCGCCCTGCATCCACTCGCGCTGCCAGGCCGCGAAGTCGGCGTACTGGACCGGCAGCTCGGGGAGCGGCTGGCCCGCGTAGAGGGCGGACAGCTCGTCGAGGAACAGGCCCAGGGACCAGCCGTCCGAGGCGATGTGATGGAAGGTGACGAGGAGGCGGTGGTCCTCGGGGCCGAGCCGCAGAAGGAGCGCCCGGCAGACGGGACCGCGAGAGAGATCGAAGGGGCGGCGGGCTTCCTCTCGGGCCAGGCGCCCGGCTTCCTGGGGCAGATCCGTGAGGTCCACAAGGCGGACCCCCTCCTCACCGACCTCCGGTCGGGCTTCCCGCTTCGCGGGAGAGGGGGCACCGGCCCTTGCCACGTAAACCGTTTGTAGGACCTCGTGGCGGCGGCGGATCTCGGCGAAGGCGGAGGAGAGCCTTTCGACCTCCAGCGGACCGGTGATTCGCACCTCTCCCGGGACGTTGTAGGCCGCCGTGCCCGGCTCGAGTTGCTCCAGGAACCAGAGGCGCTGCTGGGCGAAGGAAAGCTCCAATCCCGAGACCCGCCGCACCGGGGGCGAGGTCTCGGCGCCGGCGATCCGCTCCGCCAGCCTCGCCACGGTGGGCGCCTGGAAAAGCGCGCTCACCGGCAGGTCCACTCCGAAGACCCGGGACACCTGGGCGACCACCCTCGTGGCGAGCAGCGAGTGCCCGCCCAGCGCGAAGAAATCGTCGTGGATGCCCACCCGCTCGCGGTTCAGAAGAGCCGCCCAGATCCCGGCCAGCAGCTCCTCGTCCGGCGTGCGCGGCGCGTCGTCGCCGCCCTCGATGCCTTCCGCTTCGCCTGCCTTCCGGGCCAGCGCCGTCCGGTCCACCTTGCCGCTGGAATTGAGCGGCAGCGCGGGCAGAGCCAGCCAGGCGGATGGCGCCATGTACTCCGGCAGGCGCTCGCGGAGGAACGCATGCAGGTCGTCCGGCAGCTCCGGAGCCACGAAGGCGACGAGGCGCGGCTCCTCTCCAACCGCAAGCACCGCGGCCTCCCGGACGTCCGGATGCTCGGCCAGGACCGCCTCGATCTCTCCGGGCTCCACGCGGAAGCCCCGGATCTTGACCTGATCGTCGATCCGGCCCAGGAACTCGAGAGCGCCATCCATCCGCCGCCGGACGAGGTCGCCGGTGCGGTACAGCCGGGTTCCCGCCGGGCCATGGGCTCCGCCGAAGGCGGGGTGTGGGACGAAGCGCTCGGCCGTCAGGTCCGGCCGTCCCAGGTAGCCCCGGGCGAGCACGCCGCCCAGACACAGCTCCCCGGGGACTCCCACCGGCTGGAGGTTGCCGTGGCAGTCCAATACGAGCGCCACCCGACCCGGCAGTGCCCGGCCGATCGGCACCGGGCTCTCGCCGGGCCGCACGTCGTGGAGCGTGGCCGAGATGACTGCCTCGGTGGGACCGTAGCTGTTGAGGAGAGCCGCTTCGGAAAGAGGGGTGCGGCTCCAGCGCCGGGCCGTGTCGGCGCGCAGCTCCTCGCCGCCGATGCCGATCAGGCGCAGCGAACCCGGGAGCTCCTCCAGGTCCTCGGCATCCTGCACCCAGCGGGCGAAGAAGGCCGTGGGGACGTCCACGATCGTGAGCCCCAGCTCCTCGATGCGCCGCTCCAGCTCCCGGGGACCCCACAGCTCCGGCCCGCGCAGGACGAGCGTGGCGCCGGAGAGCAGCGTCGAGAAGATCTGCTCCACCGAGGCGTCGAAGCCGGCCGAGGGGAACTGGAGCACCCGGTCGCGCGGCGTCATCCGGTAGGCGCGCGCCCAGATCAGGCAGTGCTCGACCGCGGCGGCGTGGGAAACCGCCACGCCCTTGGGATGGCCGGTGGAGCCGGAGGTGTAGATTAAATACGCAGCATTGCCCGGGTCCGGTGAAGCCCCCGAAGGGGGCGCAGGCATAAAGCCTGGGGTTTCAACCCCAGGTAAGGGATCGATATTTTTGACGGCAAGCCCCGAAGGGGCGACGGCATCGGCGCGGGGTGCAAACCCCGTGCGGGTGGGGGCTGCCTCATCCAGGATGAAGAGCGGGATTCCCACCTCAGGCAACCGCGCCACCACCAGCGCCTGCGTCACCAGCACCGCGGCGCCCGAATCCTCCAGCACGAAGCCCAGCCTCGTCGCGGAGTAGTCGGGATCGAGCGGCAGGTAGACGCCGCCGGCCTCCAGGATGCCCAGCGCTCCGACCACGAGATCGGCCGAGCGCTCGACGCAAAGGGCCACCGGCACCTCGGGTCCCACGCCCATCGCCCGCAGGTGGCGGGCCAGGGTGTTCGCACGGGCCATCAGCTCGGCGTAGGTCAGGCGCTCGTCGCCCACGCTGCCGGCGATCACGGCGTCCGCCCAGGGCGTCTCCTGTGCCCGCTCGGCTACCAGCTCGTGCAGGCAGGCGTCCGGCACCGGGCCGGAGGGCTCCATGATCTTCAGCTCCTCCTGCTCGGCCGGGGTGAGCAGCGGCAGGTCCGAAAGCCGGCAATCCGGCTCGGCGACCCCGGCAGACACCGCCGCCAGAAGGGTCCGGAAGTGCCCGAGCATCCGCTCCGCGGTGGCGGCGTCGAACAGATCGGCGTTCACCTCCAGCGACAGGCCGAGGCCGCCCGTGGGCAGCTCCGCGGCATTGAGCGCGATCTCGAACTGCGCGCGGCGCTCGGGCAGTGCCACGGACTCCAGCTCCAGGCCAGCCAGGGAGATGCGGACGCCGTCCTCGCCGAGGGCAAAGGCGGGCAGCGCGGGATCGTCCCCGGGGCGGCGCTGCTGGAGCGCAAGCATCACCTGGAAGATCGGAGGGCGGGCCGGATCGCGCATCGGCCGCAGCCGCTCCGCCAGGAGGACGAAGGGATGGTCGGAATGCTCCAGGCCGGCGAGCGCCGTCCGCCGCGCGCGGTCGAGGAGCTCCCGGAAGCCCGGATCGCCGGAGAGGTCGGCCCGCAGCGCCACCGGGTTCACGAAGTAGCCCACGACGCCGGCCCACTCCGGCGCGCCGCGGCCCGAGGTGGGAGTGCCGACCGCGAAATCGTCCTGGTCCGCGTAGCGGCCGAGCTGCGCCTGGAAGGCGGCGAGGAGAGCGGCGAAGAGGGTGGCGCCGCGCGAGGCGGCAAGCTGCCGCAGCCCATCGGCCAGGTCCGCGGGCAGCTCCGCGGCCCAGGCCAGCCCGCGCCAGGTCTGCAGCGCCGGCCGCGGACGGTCCGGCGTCAGGGCGAGATCGGGCACTCCCTCCAGGGCTTCGCGCCACCAGGCCCAGCCCCGCTCCCCGCGCGGACCGGCGAGCCACTCGGCCTGCCAGCGGGCGAAGTCGGTGTAGCGGAGGGGAAGCGGGGGCAGGGATTCCTCTCCGCGATAGAGCGCGCCCAGCTCCCGCGCCAGCACGGCCAGAGACCAGAAGTCCGAGACGATGTGATGGACGGCCACGAGCAGCAGGTCGCCCGAGACCCGCACCCGCAGCAGCGGGCCATGGGCGAGATCGAAGGGGCGCCAGGCGTCCTGGGTGAGGGCAACCGCATCGGGGGCGTGATGAATCACGCCCCTACAAGCAAGATCCGACCGCTCGCTTGTAGGGGCGACATTCATGGCGCCCTCCGATGGGGCCTCCACCACCATGAAATCCACCTCCCCCACCGCCAGCACCCGCTGCACCGGCTCATCCCCGACCAGGGGGAACACCGTGCGCAGCGCCGGGTGGCGATCCACCAGCAGCGTCAGCGCCCGCCGAAGGGCGCCGGCATCCAGATCGCGCACCCGCGCCGCCACGGCCACGTTGTGGGCCCCGGCTTCGGGCGCCAGGCGCTCCAGGAACCAGAGCGCCTTCTGCCCCACCGAGAGGGGCTGATCGGGCGAGAGGTCGGGTGCCGGCAGCGGCGTCTCTTCGGCCGTCTCCAGGTTCAGAGACCGGAGGCTCGCGCCCTCCAGAAGATCCGCCAGGGAAACCGACACGCCGAGCGCGGCTTCGATCCCGCCCTTGAGCTCCACGGCGGAGAGCGAGTCGAGGCCAAGCTCGGTGAGAGGACGGTCGGGATCGACGAGCTCGACGGGGAGGCCGAGGGCCTGGGCGGCGATGTCGCGGAGGAGGTCCTGCACGGACCCCCTCCTCACCGGCCTCCGGCCGGGCTTCCCGCTACGCGGGAGAGGGGGTCCCCCTCCCTCCCCGAAATCTGACAACGAGAGGGCGGGGGCTCCCTCTCCCGCGTAGCGGGGGAGGGCCGGGGAGGGGGCCACACTCCGCTCCAGCACCGTCAGCTCCCCCGCCAGATACTGCGCCCGGCACGCTTGGCGCTGAACCTTGCCGCTCGAAGTCTTCGGGACCGTGCCGGTCCGCACCAGCACCACTTCGTAGGGCTGGACCTCGTGCTCCTCCGCCACGGCCCGGCGCACGGCCGCTGCCAACTCCTCCAGCGCTCCCCGACGCCGGCGCTCGACCTCCTGGACCACCACGAGCCGCTCCTCGCCCTCGATCTCCACGGCGAAGGCCGCGCCGCTGTCGGAGCGCAGGTCCGGATGGCTGCGCTGGGCGGTCAGCTCGACATCCTGCGGGTAGTGGTTCCTGCCGCGCAGGATGATCAGGTCCTTGATCCTCCCGGTGACGTACAGCTCGCCGCCGGAGAGGATGCCGAGATCCCCGGTGCGCAGGAACGGCCCCTGGCCGGTCGCGAGACGCGCGCGGAAGTCGCGCTCCGTAGCCTCCGGGTTGCCCCAGTAGCCGGCCGCCACGCTCGGCCCCGCGATCCAGACCTCCCCCTCGCTCCCGGGCGGAAGCTCCTCCCGGGTCTCGGGATGGACGATCGCGATCCGCTGCGCATCCCACCCGTGGCCGCTGCTCACCCGGCCGTCCTCGACCCGCGGCGCCCGGCCCGCATCGCCGCCGCTCACGAAGAGCGTGGCCTCGGCCAGGCCGTAGCAGGGATAGAAGGAGGAGGCCCGGAAGCCGCAGGGGGCGAAGGCTTCGGTGAAGGCTTCGAGCGTGTGGGCGCGCACCGGCTCGGCGCCGTTGAAAGCCACCCGCCAGCTCGACAGGTCGAGCCCCTCGCGCTCCGCGGGCGGGATCTTTCTCACGCACAGCTCGTAGGCGAAGTTCGGGCCGCCGCTGGTCGTCCCGCGGTAGCGGTGGATCGCCTCCAGCCAGCGGCGCGGACGCTGGAGGAAGGCGACCGGCGACATCAGCACGCAGCGGGCGCCGGCGTGCAGAGGCTGGAGCACGTTCCCGATCAGGCCCATGTCGTGGTAGAGCGGCAGCCAGCCCACCACCACGGAATCCTCGTCCATGGCGAACGCGTCGCCGATCATCCGCTCGTTGTGGACGAGGTTGGCGTGGGTGACCATCACCCCCTTGGGAGTCGAGGTCGAGCCCGACGTGTACTGGAGGAAGGCGATCGCCTCCGGGTCCGGATCGGGCAGCTCGGGAGCGTCCGCGGACAATGCATCCGTGGGGATCCAACGCGCGGCGGCCAGCTCGGGCACCCGCTCGGCGAGCACCCCGGCGGAGACCGCGATGCTGGTGGTCGTCAGGGCGGCCTTCGGGGTGGCATCCGCGGCAATGGCGCGGAGGCGGGCCTGCGACCGGTCGTTCAGGCGCGGCGGATAGGCCGGCACCGCCACCACGCCGGCGTAGAGGCAGCCGAAGAACGCGGCGACGAAGTCCAGTCCGGGGGGATAGAGCAGCAGCGCCCGCTCGCCGGGCTGCACGGATTCGCGCAGAGTCCAGGCGATGGCGCGGGCACGGGCGTCCAGCTCGCCCCAGGTGAGGCGCCCGGTTTCGAGCTCGCCGTCCGCCAGGAAGACGTACGCCTCGCAGTCCGGGCTCTCCGCGGCGCGGACCTTGAGCAGGCCGGCCAGGGTCGAGGGCCGGACTTCAGAGGCGATCACCTGGCACTCTCAGGCACTGACGGCAACGGTATCGGCCTCGGCCAGGGCTTTCACCGGAGCTTCGCCGAACATCACCTGACGCAGACGGTTGAAGAAGGCGATCCAGAGGGTCCACATCTCCTCGGCGCTGGCAACGATCACATCGACCTCCTCGGGGGAGAACCCGGCCTCCAGGGCCTCGTTCGCCTGATCGACGTGGTCGGGCTCCTGCAGGATGTGGATGTCCACCCATGGCAGGCTCTCAAGCCCCGAAACCCGGCGGACGGCATTGCCGATTCCCGCCACCATGGCGAGGTCGGCGACCTCGGTGCCATAGACGAAGCCGAGAGCGCTCAGGCGCTCGGCCGAGGCCTCCTCGTAGCGCTGCACGAGCCGGCGGGTCTCCTCGTACGGCGCCGCCTCGGCCACCGTGGCGCGGTCGAAGCCCGCCGCCTCCATGGTCGAGATGTACATGCGCTCGTGCGCCCGCGCCGGATCGCCCTCGCCGAGCTCCTGGTAGAGGATCTTGCAGATCGCGGTCTTCATCTCCAGCACCGGCACCTGGTCGATCGTGCGGGAGAGGAAATTCGGGAAGTAGTGCAGCGGATGCCACCACTGGCCGAGGAACGCGCCGACCTGCCCGCGGGTGAGATCGGACGTCCGCACTTCCTTGAAGAAGGGATGATGGATCAGCTCCTTGCGGAGCGGGTTCTCCTCGAGTCTCTCGGTAATACCTTGCATGTGCCTCTCCTTTGGATGGAGGTCGTGCGAGCGGCAAGCCGACCGATGTGTCCTGTACTCCCAGTCTGCGCAAAACGCGGCGTCGGCCCGCCAGGTGAAAGCTACAAAGAAGCATCGCGATATGGCGAGCCCCCTAAGAAAAGGGAGTGTCCCAGAAAGCTCCCAACGGGACAACCCCGGCGGTTCCCGCGAGATTCCGGGGGAGGACTATCTTTCAGCAGGTGTAGGATTTAACGTTGCCGCCCGAACGCCTTCTCGTCGAGCCACTTGACCACGAGCTTCAGCGACTCCTGGTTGATCTCATGGCCCATGCCTTCGATCTCGCGGTAGGTCATGGCGACGCCGTAGGGGCGCAGCGCCTCGCGGGATTCCCGGGCCTTTTCCACCGCGATGCGATCGTCGCGCGTGCCGTGGATGACCAGCACGGGAAAGCCCTCGTGCTCGGGCACCTTCGGCAGGGTCTCGGCGAGCACGCCGGGGAGCCAGGAGGCCAGGGCGGCGAGGCCGGCGTAGTGGGCGGGGTCGCGCAGCGCCAGGTCGTAGGCCATCGTGCCCCCCTGGCTGAAGCCCATGATCACCATCCGCTCGCGGTCGATCGGATAGCGCTCCAGGGCCTGCTTTACGAAGGCGCGCAGGGCGTCGGCACCCTGGCGGAAGGCCTCGGGGTCCGCGGGCTGGCCGGGAACGAGCGGGAACCACCCGTAGCCCCGCACGCCGTAGCCGATCGGCAGCGACACCGGCCCCTGCGGACAGAGCACCAGGGCGTTGCCGCCGTGCAGGTAGGGCGCGAAGCCGAGCAGGTCGTGCGCGTTGGCGCCCCAGCCGTGCAGCAGGATCACGGCCGGAAAGGGACCGTCCCCCTCGGGGACATGTGCGGCGTAGGTGAGCTTTCCATCCATGGCCGGGGAAGGATATGCGAAACCCGGACCGGCGGGTGAGAGCTCCGAACGAGTGGGTAGACCGCTCGCACAACTTCAGCGAACCTGCTCCCCAGTGGGTAGGCTCCTCTCTCGACTCCCTTGCGCCTGCTACCCCTTGGGTAGACCGCTCCCAGTGCTCGTTCGAGCCCTCTACCCAAGGGGTAACCCTTGCGACGCAATGGGTAGGCGTTCGGACTCAGTGAGTGGGCAACTCTACCCACTCGTCCGGCCTCCCTACCCGGTGATTTGGCTCCGCTACCCGGTCGTGCTGTACTAGGATCGTCCGCGCCGACCATCTAAGGAGACAAAGCCATGTCCCTACGCACACTTCTGGCGACCGGAACCGTCCTCCTCCTCTCCGCCCTGGCTCTGCAGCCGGCCGCGGCCCAGCCTTCCGCGTCCGACGTGGCAGGCCAGGTCATGCAGGCCCTCGGCGGCAAGGAGGCCTGGGATGCCACCCACTTCCTCCGCTTCACCTTCGCCGGCCGCCGCACCCACCACTGGGACAAGTGGTCCGGCAACCACCGCCTGGAGGGGCAGACCCCGGAGGGGCAGAAGTACGTGGTCCTCCACAACCTGAACACCCGGCAGGGGGAGGTGTATCTCGACGGCAAGAAGGCCGAGGGGGACGCGGCCAAGCCGTGGCTGGAGCGGGCGTACGGCGCCTGGATCAACGACACCTACTGGCTGCTGATGCCCTACAAGCTCCAGGATCCGGGGGTGAACCTCACCTACGAAGGGACGGAGCAGGTCGAGGGCAACAGCTACGACAAGCTCCACCTGACCTTCGGCAACGTCGGCCTGACCCCGGGGGACGAGTACTGGGCCTGGATCAACCGCGACACGCACCTGATGGACCGCTGGGCCTACCTCCTCCAGGCCCAGCCCGACCAGCCCCGCGCCACCGAGCCGACCGCCTGGCTCTGGCAGGGCTGGCAGAAGTACGGCAGGATCCTCCTCGCCCCCACCCGCGCCCAGGTCGGCGGCGACCGCAAGCTGGAGCTCTCCGACATCGCGGTCTTCGACACCCTGCCGGAGACGGTGTTCACGTCGCCGGAGCCGGTCGCGAAGTGACATGACCGCCCAGACGCCGCTCCTCCTGCGGGGCGGCACGGTCCTGACCCTGGACCCGCGGGCGACGGTGCTCCCCGGCGCCGACGTGCTCGTGGCCGACGGCCGCATCCGCCACGTCGGCAGCTTCCCCGACAAGCCGCCGGGCACCCGCGTGCTCGACGTCTCCGGCGCACTCGTCCTGCCCGGCCTGATCCAGGGGCACCTCCATCTCGGCCAGACCTTCTTCCGCGGCCTCGCCGAGGGGCGCCGGCTCCTCGCCTGGCTGCGCGAGCGCATCTGGCCGCTCGAAGCCGCCCACGACGACGAGAGCGCCTATTGGTGCGGCCTCCTCGGCGCGGCCGAATGCCTGCTCGGCGGCACCACCACGATCCAGGACATCGGCATCGGCCCCGGCGCGGGCGGGCTCCTGCGGGCTCTCGCCGAATCCGGCCTCCGCGGCTTTGCCGGTCCCTGCCTCATGGACAGCGGCGAAGGGCTTCCCGACGCCCTGCGCGGCGAGACCGACCGCGTGCTCGCCGATGCCGAGGCCCTCGGCCCCCGCTTCGACGGCTCCGGCAACGGGCTCCTGCGCTTCGTGCTCAACCCGCGCTTCATCCTCACCTGCTCCGATCCGCTCTGGGAGGGCATCCGCGACCTGTCGCTGCGCCACGGCTGGCCCATCCATACCCATGCCCTGGAGCAGCAGGACGAGACGCTCGCCGTGCGCGAGCTCAAGGGCGGCCGGGATGAAGTGGAGTACTTCGCGGACCAGGGGCTCCTCGCCACGGACCTGCGCCTCGCCCACGGCGTCTGGCTCACCGCCGGCCACCTGGAGCGCGCGCGGACGGCCCGCTGGAGCGTGGTCCACTGCCCCAGCTCGAACCTCAAGCTCGGATCGGGGATCGCGGACCTCCTCGCCATCCGCCGCGCCGGCGTGCCGGTCGGGCTCGGCTGCGACGGCGCCGCGTGCAGCAACCACCTGGACAACTTCGACGAAGTCCGCCTCGCCGCCCTCCTCCAGAAGGTCAAGCACGGCCCGGACGCCTTCTCCGGCCTCGACGCCCTGCGCCTCGCCACCAGCGAAGGGGCGCGCGCGCTCGGGCTCCAGGACCAGGCGGGATGCATCGAGCCCGGCAGGCCGGCCGATCTCACCGTCCTCGCGCTCGACCGGCCCGAGCTCTGGGCCGCGCCGCAGGTGGACCCGCACGATCTCGTCGCGTTCGGAGCCTCCCGCGCCGCGGTCCGCCACGTCCTCGTCGCCGGGCGGCTGCTGGTCGAGGACGGCCGGCTCACCCACCTGGACCTCCCCGAGATCGTCCGGCAGGCCCATCTTCATCTGGCGGCGCTCATTCGGCGCTCGGGGCTGGCGCTGTAGCCCCTCACGGACGAACACGGACCGAGACACGGACTCACACGGACCCCGGAGGGCGCCGGGAGCCGCCAGGTCCGTGTTCGTCCGTGTCGGTCCGTGCTCGTCCGTGTGTCCGTGCTATCCTGCCCCGCCCGGAACATTTGAACGCCCCGGGGCGTTTCCACATCCGCAATGCACAAGCCGAAAGACCCGGTCTCGCAACGGCGGACCTTCGCCATCATCTCGCACCCCGACGCGGGGAAGACGACGCTCACCGAGAAGCTGCTGCTCTTCGGCGGCGCCATCCAACTCGCCGGCGCGGTCAAGGCCCGCGGCGACGCGCGGCGCGCGCGCTCGGATTGGATGAACGTCGAGCGCGAGCGCGGGATCTCGGTCACCGCCTCGGTCATGACCTTCGAGTACGACGGCTGCACCTTCAACCTCCTGGACACCCCGGGCCACGAGGACTTCAGCGAGGACACCTACCGGACGCTCACCGCCGTGGACTCGGCCGTCATGGTCATCGACGCCGCCAAGGGCATCGAGACCCAGACGCGCAAGCTGTTCGAGGTCTGCCGCCTGCGCGACGTGCCGATCATCACGTTCATCAACAAGCTCGACCGCGAGGGCCGCGACCCGTTCGACCTGCTCGGCGAGATCGAGACGTCGCTCCAGCTCCACGTCACCCCGGCCTCGTGGCCGATCGGCATGGGGCAGCGCTTCCTCGGCTGCTACGACCTGTTCCGCGACCACCTCCTCCTCATGGACCGCGGCAGGAACGCCGTCGCCACCCTGGGCGAAGCCTTCCACGGCCTGGACGATCCCCGGCTCGACGAGCGCCTGCCGGCCGGCGCCCTGGCCCAACTGCGCGAAGAGGTGGAGATGGCGCGCGCGCTCTGCCCGGCGTTCGACCTGGAGGCCTACCGCGAGGGGCACCTGACGCCGGTCTTTTTCGGCAGCGCGCTCAACAACTTCGGCGTGCGCGACCTGCTCGACGGCCTGGTGGCGCTGGCGCCGCCGCCGCGGCCGCAGCCTTCGACCACCCGCCTGGTCGATCCGTCCGAGGACCAGGTGAGCGGCTTCGTGTTCAAGATCCAGGCGAACATGGACCCCAAGCACCGGGACCGCGTGGCCTTCGTGCGCCTCTGCTCCGGCCGCTTCGAGCGCGGCATGAAGGTGCACCACATCCGCACGGGCAAGACCATGGCCGTGCACAACCCGGTGCTCTTCATGGCGCGCGACCGCGAGCTGGCCGAGGAGGCGTGGGCGGGGGACATCATCGGCATCCCGAACCACGGGACGCTGCGCATCGGCGACGCCTTGACCGAGGGCGAGGAGCTGCGCTTCACGGGCATCCCGAGCTTCGCGCCGGAGCTGCTCAAGAAGGTGCGGCCGGTCGACCCGATGAGGGCCAAGCACCTGGGCCGGGCGCTCCTCCAGCTCGCCGAGGAGGGCGCGGCGCAGGTCTTCAAGCCCAACATCGGCACGGACTGGATCGTGGGCGTGGCCGGAGCGCTGCAGTTCGACGTGCTCGCCGACCGCCTGAGCACCGAGTACAACATCGACGCCCATCTGGAGGGCACGACCCTTCACACCGCCCGCTGGGTGGAGGCGGACGACCCGCTCCTCCTCAAGCGCTTCCTGCAATCGCAGGACGGCAGCATGGCCGAGGACCACAACGGCTCGCCGGTGTTCCTGGCGAGAAACGCCTGGCACCTCAAGAGCACCGGCGAGGACTGGCCGGGGGTGCGGTTCCTGAAGACCAAGGAGCAGGTGCAGTAAAGCTTCCCTGGCGGTTTCCCGCCCGCCCCTGCGTATCTCTCATCGCACCCACTGAAGGGTTCCTCAACTTGGAGACGTAACATCATGCGCAAGCTCGCCCTTTCCCTTCTTGTTCTCGCGCTGGCCCTGCCGGCGCTCGCCGCAGCCCAGCAGCCCGAGCGCCGGGTCCTCACCGGCAACATCGCCGAATACTCCTTCCAGGTCCCGGTCGGACCCGGCGCGAACGACGTCATCGGCATCCACCGCGTGGTCCGGGAGGACGCTCCCGGCGTGCCGGCCCGCGCCAAGTCGGCCCTGATGATGGCCCACGGCGACATCTGGGGCTTCCAGGCCGCCTTCCTCGCCGACCCGGTCCACAACCTTCCGGTCTACCTCGCCCAGAACGGCGTCGACGTCTGGGGCATCGACTACCGCTGGACCCTCGTGCCCGGCACCACCACCGACTTCTCCTTCATGCAGGACTGGGGTCTCGAGCAGGACGCGCGCGACCTGGGCGTGGCCCTGGGCGTCGCCCGGAGCGTGCGCCTCGCCACCGGCAACGGCTTCGGCAAGATGCTCCTCCTCGGCTGGAGCCGCGGCGGGCAGATCGGCTATGCCTATCTCAACGGCGAATCGCAGGTGCCCCCCGGCCTGCGGCAGGTCGGCGGCTACATCCCGGTGGACATCTACCTGAAGACGGACAACGAGGACTTCCGCCAGGCGGCCTGCACCCGCTACCTGGGCGCCAAGGGCCAGCTCGACGCCGGCATCTATCAGAACCCCACGGGCGGCCTGGTCGCCACCATCGCGGCGCTCGCCACCGCCGATCCGAACGGCGCCTCGCCGGTCATCCCGGGCTTCACGAACCGCCAGACGGCGCTCGCGGTCGGCTCGATGACCTTCATCCTGCTGCCGCCGGGCCTGTCCCCGGTGCCCCTGTACCACTTCACCGGCGGCACCTTCGACGAGCAGGGCCTGCCGAGCGGCCTGCTCTACTCGCCCGAGTCGTCGCTGCTCGCGCTGGAGGCCGGGGCCTCGCCCTTCCAGCCGGTCAAGGAGGGCGCCGACGCCGACGCCTCCACCTGCAACGACCCGTCGATCGCGGAGGTCGGCTTCGACGATCACCTGGGCGACATCACGGTCCCGGTCTTCTACCTGGGCGCCAACGGCGGCTTCGGCGAGAGCGGGATCTACACCACGACCCTGCTGGGCAGCCAGGACGTGACCTTCCACGTCGTCGACCTCCAGCCCGCCACGGCCCAGCTCGTCGAGATCGGCCACGGCGACATCTTCCTCGCCAGCGACGCCGAGTCGCTCTTCTGGCAGCCGGTCCTGAGCTGGATCCAGGGCCACTGAGAACAACAGGCCGGGGCGGTCTTTCCGCTCCGGCCCTGACCCGTCTTCATAAATTCTCCAGGAATTCCTCGATCGGCACCTTCGCCAGCTTCAGGATGCCGCGGTCCAGCGCGCGGATCGCCTGCTGTCCCGAGACCCTAGGAAGCCCGGCCAACGGCGACCTCGAAGGTCGTCAGCAGAGGCCGTTCCCCTGCGGGAGGTGGGAACTCCTCCAGGTACAGCTCCGTGGCCTCTTTCAGATTGGCAAGAGCCTCTTCGACCGTCTCCCCCTGGCTCACCGTTCCCACCTCGGGGCACTCGGCGACGTAGAGGTCGTCCTCTCGGTGAAGGATCGCGCTGAAGGTTCGCAGAGGCATGGGCAGAGATCCGATCGGATCGTTGTGCCAGGACAGACTAGCCTTCAAGGACGCCGTTTTCAAGGAGAGACCTCCAGAGGTCCGTTGCGTTGTGTCTGTTCTTCTTCTCGCTTTCTGCAACAGTGTAACCCCTACGGGTTACCTCCGCAACTCCCCTTGCCTCCCTCCTCCCTCCTCCGTTAACGTGGAATCCGCATGGCTCGATTCGTGTTTGATCCAGAGCAGGAGACCGGGGTCGCCACCGAGAAGCGGCGCAAGACGAAGCGCCCGCGCAAGTGGAAGGTGCTGCTCCACAACGACGACTTCACGACCATGGATTTCGTCGTGCACATCCTGATGACCCACTTCCACAAGTCGCCCCCCGAGGCCACCCATGTCATGCTCCAGGTGCACCACAAGGGGGTCGGCACCGCCGGGGTCTACCCGAGCAAGGACGTGGCCGAGACCAAGGTGGCCGAAGTGACGGTCGAGGCGCAGGAGAACGGCATGCCTCTCCTGCTCACCATCGAGCCGACCGAAGACAGAGACGACCCATGAGGCTTTCCGACGATCTGCAGATCTCCCTCTCGCTCGCCATGAGCGAGGCCGGGCGCCTGGGCCACGAGTACGCCGGCCTGGAGCACCTGCTCTACGCCCTCACCTTCGACGACGAGGCCTCCGAGGTCCTGCGCCACGCCGGCGCCGACGTCCGCCGCGTCCAGCAGCGCCTGGCCGACTATCTGGCCGAGGAGATCGTGGGGCTCGACGGGCTCGATGGAGACGGCTTCGAGCCGCGTCTCTCCCTCGCCGCCCAGCGCACCCTCGCCCGCGCCGCGGTGCGCGTCGAAGGCACCGGCCGCGAGGAGATCCGCGGCTCGGACCTGCTCGTCGCCCTGTTCGAGGAGCCCGAGTCCTACGCCGCCGACCTGCTCGAGGAGCAGGGGGTGAGCCGGCTCGACGTGGTCAGCTTCCTAGCCCACGGCGTGTCCAAGCTCGGGTCCCTGCCGACCGGCCCCGTGCACTCGGGGCGTCCTGGCGGGGCGGGCCACCCGGAGATGACCGACGACGACGAGCCCGGCCCCGGCGGCGCCTTCCGCGGCGATCCGCTGGAGGCCTTCGCCCAGGACCTGACCGAGATGGCCCGCCGCGGCGCCATCGATCCGCTCATCGGCCGCTCCAAGGAGATCGGCCGCACCCTCCACATCCTCCAGAGACGGCGGAAGAACAACCCGATCTACGTCGGCGATCCGGGCGTGGGCAAGACCGCGCTGGTCGAGGGCCTGGCTCTCCGCATCGCCAAGGGGGACGTGCCCGAGCCCTTCCGCAAGACGAAGGTCTACCGCCTGGACATGGGGTCCCTTCTCGCCGGCACCCGCTACCGCGGCGACTTCGAGAACCGCTTGAAGGGCGTGCTCCAGGCCCTGGCCGCCCAGGAGAGCCCGATCCTGTTCATCGACGAGATCCACACGCTCGTCGGCGCCGGCGCCGCCGGCCACGGCACCATGGACGCCTCGAACCTGCTCAAGCCCGCGCTCCAGGACGGCACCCTGCGCTGCATCGGCGCCACCACCTGGGAGGAGTTCCGCCAGACCTTCCAGCGCGACCAGGCCCTCGCCCGCCGCTTCCAGAAGGTCGAGGTCAACGAGCCCTCCGCCGAGGAGACGGTCAAGATCTTCCAGGGCCTCCAGGAGCGCTACGAGAAGCACCACGGCGTGCGCTACACCCAGCCGGCGATCCGCGCCGCCGTCGACATGGCAGACCGCTACCTGCGCGACCGCAAGCTGCCGGACAAGGCGATCGACCTGCTCGACGAGGCCGGCGCGGCCGTGGCCCTGCGCGGCGGCAAGCGAGTGACCGTGCCGGACCTCGAAGAGGTCCTGGCCACCATGGCCCAGATCCCCGCCGGCAAGGTCAAGGGCAACGAGCGCGAGCAGCTCCAGCGCTTGGAGCAGGAGCTCAAGAAGGTCATCTTCGGCCAGGACGAGGCCATCGACCGCCTGGTCAGCGCCATCAAGGTCTCGCGCGCCGGCCTGCGCGATCCCCAGAAACCGGTCGGCAACTTCTTGCTCACGGGCCCTACGGGCGTAGGAAAGACGGAGGTGGCGAAGCAGCTCGCCGAGGCGCTCGGCATCGCCTTCCTGCGCTTCGACATGAGCGAGTACATGGAGGCCCACTCGGTCTCCCGCCTGGTCGGCGCCCCTCCGGGCTACGTGGGCTTCGACCGCGGCGGCCTCCTCACCGAGTCGGTGAGCAAGAACCCCCACGCCGTGCTCCTCCTCGACGAGGTCGAGAAGGCCCACCCGGACGTCTTCAACGTCCTCCTCCAGGTCATGGACCACGGCACCCTGACCGACACGAACGGCAAGCAGAGCGACTTCCGCCACGTCATCCTGCTGATGACCTCGAACGTCGGCGCCCGCGAGCTCGCCCAGCGCGGGCTGGGGTTCGGGGACTCCGGGGAAGGCCCCCGCCACTCGTCCGAGTCGGACCGCGCCATCGAGCGCCTGTTCACCCCCGAGTTCCGCAACCGGCTGGACGCCCGCATCCGCTTCAACGCGCTCAACCCGGCCCTCATGGAGCAGATCGTCGAGAAGTTCGTGCGCGAGATGTCGCGCCAGCTCGCCGAGAAGAAGGTCCGCGTCGAGCTCACGGACGCCGCGCGCAAGCTCCTGGCCGAGAAGGGCTACGACCCCGCCTTCGGCGCCCGGCCCCTGGCCCGCGTCCTCGAAGACGAGGTCAAGCGACCCCTGACCGAGGAGCTGCTCTTCGGCAGGCTCCAGGCCGGCGGCAAAGCGGTCGTGGACGTCGAGGACGGCCGGATCGTGGTTCGCTGACTGACGTTTTTTGTCCGGCAACCCGGACAGAATCTGTCTTCCCTCTCTTTGATCCCCTTTGTTTTCATTGGCTTGACATTGGCATGCCAAATGCTTTGGCATGCTGGGAAGTTTTTGATCCCTCCCGTTGTTCGATAGAGGGTTGCGTATAAGAGTCGTACAAGGGAGACCCGCATGACGAAGCTTCGCCCCTTCTTCGCACTGAGCCTTCTCATGCTGGCAGCCGTTCCCGTGCTGGCCGCGCCGCCGGCGCAGATCCGGGCCGCAGTCCAGGGTGAGCTGATCGAAGCGAAGGGGACGAGCGCGAAGGCGGAGATCGTGTCGTTCGGCGAGGAGCTGGTGCCGGGCCTGCTCCAGGCGGACGAGAAGACCACGGTGCGGGTGGCGGACTGGCCGGTGGGTCCCGACGAGCGGGCCGACGTGCTGCTGACCCGGTTCGACGTCTACGCTCCCGGCGCCAAGGTCTTCGTGGTCGAGGCCCGTGGCCCGCGGGAGGTGCCGCGCTCGCGGCTGGCGTTCTTCTCCGGCACGGCTGCGGACGATCCCCGGGTGACGGTCTTTGCCGCAGTCGATCCGGACAGCGGCGACGTGAACGGCTTCACGCAGACCCGCGACGCGTTCCACGAGATCCATCCCCTGAGCCA
>JBJMGZ010000736.1:0-9854 GCA_045807605.1 Thermoanaerobaculia bacterium
AATCCCTCCCCCACTTTCTGACCTTAGGATGCTCTGAACGGATCTTTGTTTAGAGATCCTACGCAAAGAGAGGGAGAGACGCAACGAAGAGCCAATGGAAATTGGCTATAAACGGAAGGGGCTCAGCCCTTACTCTAGGAACGTTCGCGCAGCCGCCGGTCCCTTCACCCTAGCTTGCTTTTCGCCACAAAGTGCTTTACTCTCGACTCAGGTGGCGTCCCGACCAGCGAAAGGAGTCCATCCACCATGCTGAAGCACCCGAGCGCGTTCCTTCCCGTGGCCATGTCCCTCGCTGCCCTCGCCGCCGTGCTGATGTTCGTGGCTTTGCATGGAACCGCCCCCCAGGCAGATGAGGGTGCAGCGGCCCACATCTGGCAGCTCCTCATGGCTTTCCAGGTACCCATCGTGTTGTTCTTCGCGATCAAGTGGCTGCCGCAATCACCAAGGCAGGCTTTGCCCATCCTGGGCCTGCAAGTTGGCGCTGCACTGGCAGCGATGGCGCCCGTGTTCTTGCTCCACTGGTAGGAATGGCGCGCGATCCTTCAGGCGCTGGCCTGAAGGCGAGACCATTGGCGGCAGGCAACCGAACCGGCTCTTTGGCCTGCTCGACACAGGGCGAAGCCGAGGCCGTGTGCCGACATCCGCATTGGGCTACGAGCATCTCCGGCTGCGCAGCTCCCCTCCTCGAGCAGCATGGCACGCCGCGGCGGCGGTCGCCCTGCCGTTGCCGTACTGGCTCGGACGCGCCGCGCTCCACGCCCGCCGCGGGACTTCCCGCGATGAGCGCGGGAAGTTGAACCCCGTCCGCCGTCGTCCAGGAAAGCTCACCGCACAGCTTGTGCTTATGCACCAGGTCCTATGGCTTTGACGTTCCCACGAGAAGAGCGTAGCCTTTTGGAAACGTCCGGAAATTCCGCGCCTCCTGGTCGCAAGAAGGATAACCATGCTACGGATGGCAACTGTTGTCTTTTCTGTTTCGATGCTTTTCATCCCGGCGGCCTACGCGCAGGACGCCCGGAACGGCGCTACGCGCGGGACGTCACTACGCCCTCGGGGGGAGTCCGTCTCGGGGACCGTTCCCGTCGGCGGGCCGTGGGTCGAGCTCGGGTTCGGCACGACCGGCAGCTTTGCGTTCGGCTGTTATCCGAAAGATCCGGCAGGCCACGACTGCACGCCCAGCTCGGGCGGGAACTCTGTCCCCGGCGATGCTCCTCCGTGGACGTTCACGGCTCCGGCAGGGGGCGCCACGCTCATCGTGACGGATGCGTTTTTGATGGGTGACCAGTTCGAAATCTTCGACTCAGGCGTCTCGATCGGTGCGACCTCGATACCCACGAGCTTCGGCGATTGCCTGGATGATCCGGATCCGTGCGTGGCGGATCCGCTCGCCAGTCATGGTTTTTTCCTCCTGCCTCCGGGATCGCATCAGATCACGATCCGGTTGCTGGCCAGTCCTTTCAACGCGGGCGCAGCTTATTTCCGGATCGAGCCGTCGGCCATGGACTTCTACTCCGTGATGCCCTGCCGCGTCGTCGACACGCGATGGCCCGACGGGCCCGTGGGCGGCCCTTTCCTGACCTCGGAACAGCTCCGCAGCTTCCTGATCGCCGGGGAGTGCGGCATTCCTGACGACGCCCAGGCCGTTTCGATCAACATCACCGCCATCGGTTCCACCGGGCCGGGATTCCTTCAGGTCTTCCGGGCCGGGATCTTCGGAACTTCCACCTCGAACCTCAGCTTCGGTGCCGGCCAGACCCGGTCGAACAACGCGATCCTGGCTCTGGCGGGCGGCAGGCTGAGCGTCCGTCCCGTCGTCGATGCGAGCCCTGGAAACGTCGACGTCGTCATCGACGTCAGCGGGTACTTCCGATAGCCCACTGCAATCGGAGCGCGGCGAGCACCACTTGTCAGGTAAGGGCCATCATCGATTGCCCCGCCGGGCGGAGAGTGCTGGCAGCTCAGCGTTCCGACCGACCTACGGGGAGAGAGGGGGATTCCTGTGAGCCGTAGAGCCGCAGAGAGAGCCGCACTCTCGTCTGAAAGCGACGCCGCACCCCAGGCGGTGCTGCGCACCCTGGTCGTCACCGATCTCGTCGACAGCACCCGCCTGGTCGAGGAGCTCGGCGATTTCCGGGCCTACGAGATCGCCAGCCGGCACGACCGGATGGCCCGCCGCCTCCTCGCCCGCCATGGCGGCCTGGAGATCGACAAGACCGACGGCTTCCTCTTCCTGTTCGAGCGTCCGCTGTCCGCGGTGACTTTCGCCCTCGCCTATCAGCGCGAGCTGGCAGCCCTCTCCGTCGAGGTGGGCGCGCAGCTCCGGTCGCGCACCGGCATCCACCTGGGCGAGGTCTTCCTGCGCGAGAACCCGCCCGAGGACGTGGCCCGCGGCGCCAAGCCGGTCGAGGTCGAGGGTCTCGCCAAGCCGCTGGCCGCGCGCCTCATGTCCCTCGCCGGCGGCAAGCAGATCCTGATGACCGAGGGCGCGTTCAATCTCGCGCGCCTCGCATGCGAGACCGCCGTCGGCGAGCCGCTCGCCGACGCGCCCCTCTCCTGGCTGGCGCACGGCCCCTATCTGTTCAAGGGCGTGGCGGAGCCGGTGGAGGTGTTCGAGGTCGGCTGGGCCGGGCTCTCGCTGCTCGCCGTGCCCCAGGAGACCGGCAAGGCCCGCCGGGCCGTGGCCGCGGGCGACGAGGTCATCCTGGGCTGGCGGCCCGGCCCCGGACAGGAGATCCCGCGCCGGGCCGGCTGGACGCTGGAGCGCAAGCTCGGCCTGGGCGGCTTCGGCGAGGTCTGGCTGGCGGTGCAGCGCGATACCGGCGACAAGCGCGCGTTCAAGTTCTGCTACGAGGCCACGCGCCTGCGCGCCCTGCAGCGCGAGGTGACCCTCTTCCGGCTGCTCAAGGAGACGCTCGGCGACCGCGAGGAGATCGTCCGCATCCTCGATTGGAGCTTCGACGAGGCGCCCTACTTCCTGGAGTGCGAGTACGTGGAGGGAGGCGACCTGGTCGATTGGGCGGCGGAGCGCGGCGGCATCGGCGAGGTGCCCCTGGCCGAGCGGCTGGAGATCGCGGCCCAGGTGGCCGACGCCCTCGCCGCGGCGCACTCGGTGGGCGTGCTGCACAAGGACGTCAAGCCGCAGAACGTGCTCGTGACCCGGGACCGCCAGGGCCGGCCGCGGGCGAAGCTCACGGACTTCGGCATCGCCCAGGTGCTCGACCATCAGGCGCTCCTCGCCCGGGGCATCACGGTCCTGGGCATGACCGAGCTGGATACTCCGGACTCCAGGCTCTCGGGCAGCCGGCTCTACATGGCTCCGGAGGTCGCCGAGGGCAGGCCCGCCACCGTGCAGGCCGACCTCTACGCCCTGGGCGTGATGCTCTACCAGATGATCGCCGGCGATTTCCAGCACGCCCTGGCCACGGGCTGGCGCCGCGACGTGGCGGACGACCTGCTGGCGGAGGACATCGCCTGCTTCGTGGACGGCTCGCCCGGGCAGCGGCCGGCGAGCGCCCGCGAGGTGGCCGAGCGCCTGCGCCGCCTCGAAGAGCGCCGGGCCGAGCTCGACGCCGAGCGCCGGGCACGGGAAGAGGCCGAAGCCCAGCGCCGCGCCCTCGAAACGGCCCAGCGCCGGCGCAAGCAGCTCACCGTCATCGCCGCCGCGGCGGTCGTGGTGCTCGCGGTGGTCGCGGTCCTGGCCGTCCAGGCGTTCCGCGACCGCCGCAAGGCCGAGCTGGCGGAACAGGTCGCGGACCAGCGGCGCGGCCAGGCCGAGGACCTGATCGGCTACATGGTGGGAGACCTGCGGGAGAAGCTCGCGCCGGTCGGGCGGCTCGACATTCTCGACGGCATCGGCGCCAAGGCCATGGGCTACTTCGCCGCGGTGCCCGAGAACGAGCTCTCGGACGGGGAGCTGCTGACGCGGTCCAAGGTGCTGCATCAGATCGGCTCGATCCGGATCGACCAGGGCAAGCTCGCGGAAGCCCTGCCGCCTCTCCGGGAGTCGCTCGCTCTCGCCCGGGTGCTGGCGCAACGGGCTCCCGCGGATTCGCAACGGAAGTTCGAGCTCGGCCAGAGCCTGTTCTGGGTCGGTGACGCGCAATGGCTGCAGGGGGACCTCGACGGCGCGCTCGGGCCTTTCCGGGAATACCTCGCCGTCTCCGAGGAGCTGGTGGCGCGCGATCCCGGCAATTCCGACTGGCAGTTGGAGCTGGCGTACAGCCACAGCAACATCGGCTCGGTGCTCGAGGCCCGCGGCGACCTGGAGGGGGCGCTGCGGGAGTATCGCGCGACGCTCGACATCAAGAAGCGCCTCGTCGAGCGCGCTCCCGACAACCCGGACTGGCGTCTGGACCTCGCCCGTACATACAACAGCATCGCGGTCCTGAAGCGGCGCACCGGTCATTTCGCGGCGGCCCTGAAAGACTTTCGGGCCGAGCTCGCAATCAAGGAAGCCCTCGACCGGGAGCAGCCCTCGCATACCCAGCGCCGGCGCGAGCTGGCACTCGTCCACCACTTCCTGGGCGACATCCTGGAAGACCTCGGAGAGGACGGTCTCGCGCTCGCCTCATTCGAGCGCGCCGCCTCGATCGTGAGCGGGCTCGTCACGGGCGATCCGGAGAACCGGCGCTGGCAGTGCGACCTCGCGACATACCAGCTCAGGATCGGCCGCATCCTCCGGAACCGCGGCGACCTCGGCAGGGCTCGTCAGCAGCTCTCGAGTTGCATCGATGGCATGCAGTCCCTGGTGTCCCTGGACCCGGCCAACGTCGTTTGGGGCCAGAGCCTCGCCTTCTGCCGCAAAGACCTCGGCGAGCTCTTCCTGGAGACGGGGGACCTGGTGGCCGCGGAAAGGGAGGCCGAGAGCGCCCGAAAGATCGGAGAGGCTCAGGCCGCCAAGGGAGATCCCGAGTCGATCGAGTTTGTCGGCGCCGTCGACCTCGTGCTGGGGAGGATCAAGGAGCGGAGCGGCGATCCGGACGGGGCCCGGCAAGCCTGGTCGCGCACGGTCGCCACACTCTCTCCGTTGGCCGCGGGCTCGCGGGATCGCAACCGCCTCGATCCGCTGGCCCGGGGGCTGATCTACCTGAAGCGCCTGCCGGAAGCAGAGCCGATCGTCACCACCCTCTTCCAGCTCGGTTATAAAAATTCCAGCTTCGCAGCGCTCTGCCGGGAGAGCGGGCTGGAAGAGCCGCATGCCCGCGACGGCCAAACGAACGAACGAATGTAAAGGAGGGAACAGATGCAACCAGGCCCAACCCCTACCACGCAAACGATCACGGTCAACTACAACGGCTCCATCACCACATCGCCGACGACGATCGCGGCACAGAACGGTTCCCGCGTCACCGTTGTCTGGGCAACGGGCTCCACCATCTCGGCGATCAACAACATCACGTCGCTCGTGCCCAACAGCTCATCCGCGCTCAACGTGAGCCCAACGCTGAACAACGGCATCTGGAGCGGCCAATATGTCATGTCCGCCGTCAACTATCTCTACACACTCAGTATCATTACGGACGGCAACACCATCGTCCAGGACCCCCAGATCATCAACGACCCCACGGGTTGACCCGTATGAGCAGCGAGATGGCTCTTGAGATCTGTCTCTACACAGGCGGACTCCCGATCACCGGCGAAGACCCCGCCGACGTGTCTCTAGGAGGCTCGGAGACAGCCGCTATATCCATGGCCCTGGCGCTGCGGCGCCAGGGCCATGCCGTTGCGCTCTGCTGCGTGACCGGCAGCGCCCGGGAGGTCGAGGGGGTGAGGCTCCTTCCCCATCAGGGCCTGTCCTCTTACCTTCGCGACCGTCACTGCGACGTGTTCATCTCGTCGCGCTCTCACCGGATCCTGCGGCAGCCCCTGAGAGCGAACCTGGTCGGCATGTGGCATCACGACATGCCCTGCGAAGAGATTCTCGACTGGATGAGGCCGGCTCTGGCCCGAAGCGCCTTTTCCTTCTTCGTCAGCCGCTTTCAGCTCGAAAGCTACGAGCGGCATCTCGGAAGACTTTCGGATCAATCTCTGCTGACCACGAACGGAGTCGACTTCGAGACCGCGGACCTGATGGTCCGGGAAGCCCCCCAGGACCGCTCATGCCCACGGTTCCTCTACGCTTCGCGTCCTGAGCGCGGGTTGCTGTTCCTCTTGGACCGGATCTGGCCGCGCATCCGGGAACGGCATCCGGATGCGGAGCTGCTCGTGACCACCTACTCTGGTGCCCAAAACGAAAATCTGAGACCCTATTACGAGGCGTGCGACCTCCTCCTCCGGAGGTCGGCGGGCGTCCTCTCCCTGGGATCGTTGCCGCGCCGGGATTTCTGGCGCACCCTGGCAGGCTGCACGGCCCTGATCTATCCGACCGACTTCCCCGAAACGAGCTGCATGGTGGCGCTCGAAGCGCAGGCCCTCGGAGTACCCGTCGTCACCTCGGGCCGCTTCGCTCTGCCGGAGACGGTCGCCTGCGCGGAGACCCTGGTGCGCGAGCCCTGGGGATCGGCGGAGTACGTCGCGGGCTTCGTCGAGACGGTCTCGCGCCTCGTCGAGGACCACGGCTTCGCCCAGGAAGCGCGGGCGCAGGGGCTCCGGCACGTCTGCCGCGAGAGGTACTCCTGGGATGCCATCGCCGCCCGCTGGACCGAGCATTTCGAACGCCTCTTCGCAGAGCGCTTCGCCACGCGCAAGGCAGGAGCTCTCCGCCGTCTCCTTCGCAACGCGGACCTCGGCGCCGCTCTCCACCTCGTCGAGTCCGAGCCCGCCGAGGCCTTTGATCCCGCGGACCTGGAAGACCTGAGACTGCGAGCGGCGGACCTGCCGCGCGCGGCGGAGGGCCCCCTGCCAGCCAGGCTGATGCGGACTCCCCCGCTGCCGAAGATCTCGGCGACGCTGCTGGTCAAGAACGAAGAGAGCCACTTGAAGACATGTATCGAAAGCATCGCCGGCGTGGTCGACGAGATCATCCTCGGCGACACCGGCTCCACGGACCGCACGCTCGCCATCGCGGAAGAGATGGGTTTCGAGAGAGCCGAAGGCCGCGAGCGCCCGGAGCTCCTGCGCAGGCGGCTGGTCTCGATCGAGTTCCGGGACTTCGCGCAGGCGCGCAACGATCTCGCGCAGCACGCCACGGGCGATTACATCTTCTGGCAGGACGCGGACGAGATCCTGGTACACCCCGGCGAGCTCCGCAAGTGGGTCGACGACAACGTCTACTACGACGGATTCTGTTGGGAGCAGAGGCATGCCCTCGTGGATGGACAGATCGAGCCGGACCGTCCGACCCGCTGCTTCAAGCGCAATGCCTCGAAGGGCTCGCCCGGATGGTTCGGATGCATCCACGAGGTGATCGAGTACCAGTTGAATCAAGGCCTCGAGAGGATCTTTCCCATCGGCGACGTTTACCTCGCGCACGTTGGATACCTTTACGAGAGCGTGCGCAGCGACAAGAGCTTCGGCCGCAACTTCCCTCTGCTCGTCCGGGACCGCATCGAAAACCCGGACCGGTGCCTCGGCTTCATCCTCGGCATGCGCGAGTACCTGAGCCTGGCGAAGCTGGAGATCGGCGGGCCGGAAGGTGCCATGACCGAGAAGGCCTATAGATACCAGAACCATGGTTTCGAGATCTGGGACCAACACATCCGTCATTTCGCCGAGCCTTACAGGAAGGTTTCCTATGGCTACTCCAGGGAGATCCTCGCCCTGCTCGCCCGCTTCCGGCTTCCCCTGCACAAGACCGGCCGGGTACCTTTCCAGGCAAACCTTTCCGTCGGCGTCGGGTATGAGGGAAATCCGGGAATCGAAGGGCGCCTCTCGGGCCTCTTCAGCAGCATCGAGGAGCTCAGGGAGGCTGCCGAGACGAACCTGAAGGCCGCCGAGACCTGGATCGGCTCGCAGGCGGTCAGTCCGCCGCGCCCGATCGAGATGGAGAGCGCACCTGCGTTGCGGCACCTCGACCTGCCGCCCGAGCTCTTCGGCCTGGCGCCGTCATCCGGCGGTGTATGCTCCTGCGGTGCCCGAAGCCCAGAGCACGTCTCCGGGAGCCCCGGTCCTCCGGACGCTCGTCTTCCTGGAGCCGCTGGATAGCGGCCTCGACCGTCAGCTCCTGCTCTTCGAACGTCCCCTGGAAGCGGTGCGCTTCTGCCTCTCCTGGCACGAGGGCTTCCAGGGGCGTGCCGCCATTCACCTGGGCGAGGTCCAGCCCGGGGCGCACGGCGCCGACACCGGGGGGCCGGCGCGCACGGCCGCGTTGCGGCTCCTCCCGCTCGCCCGGGGCGGGCAGACGCTGCTCACCCGGACCGCGTTCGACCTGGCCCGCCGCGCCGCCGTCGGCGGGGAGCTGGGCGAGGGGATCGAGTGGCGGGCGCACGGCGCCTATCTGTCTCCCCTGGATGGCCAGGAAATCGAGGTCTGCGAAGTGGGGAGGGCTCCCCTGCAGGGGCCCGCGGGCACCCCGGCCGCCCGGAGCCGGTGGCGTCCGGAGGCCGGCCAGCCCGTTCCGCACCGCCCCCACTGGGTTCTCGAGCGGCGGCTGGAGGGAGCGACGTTCGGGGATCTCTGGCTCGCCCGCCACCGCAAGACCGCGGACCGCCGCGTGCTCCGCTTCTGCCTCGACCCGGACGACCTGCCGCTCCTGCGCCGGCACCTCGAGCTCCTCCGCGAGCTGCGCGAGCGGCTCCCCGATTCCTCCTTCACCGTCCGCCCGCTCGACAGCCAGCTCGCGGAAGAGCCCTTCTTCCTCGAATCGGAGCACGTCGGCGGCGATCCTCTTCCGATCTGGGCGGCAGCCCGCGGCGGTCTCCCGGAGGTGCCGCTCGCGCTGCGCCTGGACCTGGTGGCGCAGCTGGCGGCCATCGTGGCCGCGCTCCACGCTCTCGGAATCGCGCTGGGCCCCCTCGACCCCGCCAACCTGCTGATCCTCGACGGCGAATCCCCCCGGCTGCTCCTCGCGGAGGTCTCCCGGTGCCACCGCTTCGGCGCCGGGACGGAGCTTTCCGCCGACCTCCACGCTCTCGACGTCTTCCGCTTCCAGGTCGCGGCCGGCGACCTGGGCAGCCCCGGCCCCCCTCTCCAGGCAGGCACCCCTCCTACCCGTTGAGACGTTTCCGTCCGTATACCCCCGGGGGGAATATGAGGGCCATCGAGGAGGGAGCGCAGCTCATTTGCGCCGCTGCTGCCGGATCCGGTAAACACGCCCGAAATGTCATTCGCAAGAGCTCTACGGGGAACTGCGCGGCAGCAGCACCCACATCCTCCCGGGGTGCTTCATCCGGCCGGCGATGGCCGCAGCCTCCTCGCCGTGGCCCCAGAAGACGTCGCCCCGCACGACCCCGCGGATCGCCCCGCCGGTGTCCTGCATGATCATCAGGCGGCGGAGCGGGCGGTCGGGCCCGGTCTCCCGGGGCGAGGGGGCTTGGGTGTCGAGCCAGACCGGGGTTCCCAGGGTCCAGTGCTTGAGGTCCACGGCCAGCGAGCGGCCGGGGGTGAGGGGGACGCCCTGGGCTCCCAGCGGCCCCTCGCCCTTCAGCTCCTCGAAGAAGACGTAGGAGGCGTTGCGCGCCATCACGTCGTCCGCGAGATCCGGGTTCTGCTCCAGCCAGCGGCGGATCGACTGCATCGAGACTTCCTCCTGGCGCAGCGCGCCGCGCTCCACCAGGTCCTTGCCGATCGCGAAGTAGGGATGGCCGTTCTGCGCGGCGTAGCCCACCCGCATCTCGGTCCCGTCGTCGAGGCGCACCCGGCCCGAGCCCTGGATCTGGAGGAAGAAGGCATCGACCGGATCGTCCACCCAGACCAGCTCCAGGTCCCTGCCGGAGAGCGCTCCCTCTTCGATGGCCTTGCGGTCGGGATAGGGGACC
>JBJMGZ010000737.1:0-7901 GCA_045807605.1 Thermoanaerobaculia bacterium
GCCCGCCGCCACCGCTTTCGCCGTCCCCTGCGCCGTGCCGATCACGATCATGTAGGGGCCGGCCGTCCATGCCCGGCGGATGAACGACTCCATCTTGTTGATCTCGCTCTCGTCCCCTCGCGGGGCCGGCAGGCGGTAGAAACCTTCCCTCCGGACGATGCCGAGATCCCTCAGGTCCCGGCTCACGCTCGACTGCGTCACCTTGAAACCAAGTTTGCGCAAGGCGCGTACGATTTCAATCTGCTTCCTGGCCGGCGTGGTGGCCAGGATATCTACGACCGCCTTCCTGCGCCGGTCCTGGTGCTCCCGGTCGATCGGCATCTCGACCCTCCTTGGATATGCAGGTATTCTGGTGGAGCGGAGAGGTCGTGTCAAGAAGAAGAGTGCCGCTGCGCCCGAAAGCGTGACATCTATGCGCACGGCTGACGGCGGGTCGTCCGATCCTGGGAGCCCTCCGCCCCGCTCCGGCGGCGGTTCGCCGCGCCGTGCAGCTCTCCCGCCCGGAATGCGGGACGGTCCGCCCGCATGCACGGAGCGTCCGCCCCGGGCTGTGGGTGGCTCGCACTCACCCGGGCGCTGTCGCCGGGCTGGGGCGAACCCTCGGTAGCCCGGGGCGGAACCCTTCCGTGGCCGGGTGAGCTGCTCGCCCTTCAGGGCGGCCTTTCCGGCTCATCGGGCGAGATCCTCCGCCCTTGGGGGAGATCGTCTCCAGCCCGGGGCGGATAGACGCCGCCGGGCTCCCAGCCGTATTCAATTCCACGAGGATGCGCAAAAAGGGGCTTGACAGGATCTCGGGGCCCGGCTATTATGCGCAACGTTTCACGGCTGCAAGATGTCTCCCGGGGGGAATGAGCCCTCTCGGGCAGGAAAAAGGAGGTTCGCGATGGATACGTCGTGAGGGTGTCGCCGTTGCCGTGCGCCGCCCCGGCCCGGGATGGCCGGGACGTCGTGAAGCTGAAGCCAAGGAGAAGAAGAGAACAAACGGGCAAAACCATGAAAGGAGAAAGACCATGCCCAACATCAATTCGTTCGCCGATCTCGTGCAGGACCAGGAGAAGCTGCTCCGGGCCTGCCAGGACAACTCCGGGAGCCTGTCCCCGGCGGAGCCGCAGCGGGCCGCCGTGGCCGACAACGTGAAGCAGCTTCAGGAGCTGAAGGCCCGGCAGGACTCGTTCGCCGCCCAGCGCCAGCAGGCCACGCAGGAGCTGGTGGCTCTGATGAAGCAGTCCCGCGAGGACGCGCGCCGTCTGCGCGCTCTCGTCAAGGGACTGCTCGGGACCAAGAACGAGCGCCTGGTGCAGTTCCAGGTGGCGCCGGGCCGCAGCCGTCCGCGGACCACGGCCCTCGTCAAGACCGCTCCGCCGGCGGCGCCGGCGGCCGAGCCGCAGTCCTAGTCAGGGAGTGAAGACGTAGAAGCACCTGCGGGGGGCGCGAGGTCTGCGCCCTCCGCGTCGTTCTTTGACAATCGATTCACAATTACCTACCTGAATACCAGGGGCGGGCCTTGGCGCGGGCCTGCCCCTCCTGCCTAGGTCACTTCCACCCACTCCAGGGGCAGATCCGCTTCCCCCAGGATGCGGTTGGCCAGGCGGCGGAAGCCTTCTCCGGCGTCGGTCACGCAGAGATGGCTCGCGGGCGGCTGGTCTCCCGCTTCCAGGCCGCGCTCGGCCAGACCCTCGGCCACGACTTCGGCCACGGCTTCGGCCGAGTCCACCAGGAGGACGTCCGGACCGGCCACGCGCTGAAGCACCGGCTTGAGCAGCGGATAGTGCGTGCAGCCCAGGACCAGGGTGTCGATCCCGGCTTCGAGGAGCGGCGCGAGGTAGCGCTGCGCCACCTCCTCCGTCACCGGATCATCGTGCCAGCCCTCCTCGACCAGGGGGACGAAGAGCGGGCAGGCGCGGCTCAGGATCTCCAGGTCGGGACGCAGCCGGCGCAGCTCCCGGGCGTAGGCGTCCGAGCGCACGGTCGCCTCCGTGGCGATGATCCCCACCCTGCCGCGGCTCACCTCCGCCGCCTTGCGCGCTCCCGGCTCGATCACGCCCCAGATGGGCATGCCGGCGTGGGGATCCAGGTTCGGCAGGGCCAGGGCCGAGGCCGTGTTGCAGGCCACCACCACGGCCTTGACCCCGCGCTCGGTCAGGAACTCGATGTTGCGCCGGGTGTAGCGGGTGACCGTGTCGGGCGACTTGCTGCCGTAGGGGAGGCGCGCCGTGTCCCCAAGATAGAGGATCGACTCGCGCGGCAGCCGGCGGCGGAGCGCCGTCACCACGGTCAGCCCTCCGACCCCGGAATCGAACACCCCGATCGAGTCGATCACGGGGCCACGAGGCTCCGGTCCGCGGGCATCGGCTGGCTCAGGTCGAGATGGCCGAAGGTGAGGCGCTGGAAGCCGTTCCAGAGCAGCACGACCCTCTGCACCTGCGGCACGTTGAGGCAGATCGAGTCGATCACGCTGTAGATGCGCTGGATCTCCTCGGTCGCTCCCGAGGAGGGCGGCTCCGGATGGCCGTCCCAGATCATATCGAGGTAGAGGACGTCGTCCACGAGCAGCACCGAGCCCAGCCTCACCCCCTGGGGGAACGGCCGGTAGAGGTTCTGCGCCTTGGGGCCGGCGAGGAGGCCCTGGACGATCTTGCGCGACCGGTCGCGAGGGGACTCGGTGACCTGCAGCTCGCGGCGCTCGCCGGCGAGACGGCCTTCGTTCGCCGGGAAGTAGAGGATGAACTGCACCGGCGCGACCGGCCCGCCGGCCTCCTCGGCGCGCTCCTTCGTCCCGGGCTGCCCGCTCCGCCCCGCCAGCAGCCACCAGGTGAGGCCGCCGACGAGGAGGAGGAGCGCTGCGCCGAGGACCAGCCCCGCCGCGCGCCGGCTCATGGCGCTCCGGGTCCTCCAGGCTGAGGAGACTGCGGAGAAGGCGTACCTTGCGGAGAGGGCGCAGGCGGCTGGCCTGGAACAGTTCCAGGGGTTGCCTCGGGAGCCGGAGCCGTCGGATCAGGCCGGTTCTCCACCAGGGCCTTATAGCGCTGGACCGCCCGAGCGAGCGCGGAGATCAGCGCGCCGCGGTACTCGGAATCCTGCAGCTTCTTCTCCTCGTCCGGATTGCTCAGGAACCCGAGCTCGACGAGGACGGCGGGCATGGCCGCGCCCCGCAGCACGCGGAACGGCGCCTGCTTGACGCCGCGGTCGCGGAGCTGGAGCGCCTGGTTGAGCTCCCCCTGCACGAGCTTGGCGAAGCGCTGGCTTTCCTCCATGTGCTGGCTCTGCGCCAGGTCCCAGAGGATGAGCTGCAGGTCCTCCATGGCCTGGGGGTCCGCGGGCGGCGCGTCCTGCGCTCCCGCCGCGCCCGTGTTCTCGGCGGCGGCAGTGTTCTCCGTTGCGGCAGCGCGGGCCGCGGGCGCATCCGTGGCCTCGGCGCTCAGGAAGTAGGTCTCGGCGCCGTACGCGCCCGAGCCGAGCGACGAGTTCAGATGAATGGAGATGAACAGGTCGGCCTTGTTCTGGTTGGCGATCGCCGTCCGGTTGTCGTGCGGGAGGTTGGCATCCTCGTTGCGCGTGAGGATGACGCGGATGCCGGACTGCGCCAGGCGGGCCTCGAGGTCGCGGGCGAGGAGGAGCGTCAGCTCCTTCTCCTGGATGCCGCTGGGCCCGATGGCGCCGGTCTCGGTGCCGCCGTGGCCGGGGTCGATTAATATGGTGCGGATGCCGGGCCTCAGGTCGGGCCGCGAGATCGTCGGCGTCGGCACCTCGACGGAAGAGGGCTGGTGGACGTCGAGCACGATCCGGAACGGGTTTTCGAGGACGTAGCTCTGGACCTCCGCCCCGGGCATGAGCTGGAGGCGCACCTGGTCCGGCGTGATCGCGAGGTCGCGGACCAGCGGGTCCACGATCCGGTCGCGCTGGAACGGCACGGCCAGGCGGTCGCCGATCATCTGGACCTGCACCGCGCCGGGCTGCTTCTCGATCCGGTAGCGCGGCATCTCGGCGAACTGGAGCACCACCGTGGTGATCCCCTGCTGGTGGACCACGTCGGTGAGCACGGAGAGCTCGCGGGCGGTGCGCCGGGTGATCAGCAGCCGCGAAGCCTCGGGCCGCCATTCGAAGGCGTAGCCGAGGAGGTCGCCCCAGGTCTTGCGCAGGAAGTCGAGGGGGACGAGGATCCCGCCTTCGCCGCGCACCGGCGGCTGGGTGAGCGAGACGAGCTTCTCGCCGACGGTGATGATGGCGCTGCCGATGCCGAGCACCACGTCGGTCTGCTCGATGCGCAGCGTCGTGCTCTCGCCCGACTCGTCCGGGATGACCTCGCCGCCGAGGCGCTGGGCCAGGGCCTCCAGGGGAACGAGCGGCCCGGACGGGTTGAGGACCACCGCGACCGGGATGTCCTGGCCGTCGAGGGCGACCGTGGGGGTGCGGGTCGGCTCGCCGGCCGGAGGGTTTGGCGGCACGGGCGATTGGAACGCGGCGACGAGGACCGAAAGGAGCAGGAGGCCGGCCAGCGCCAGGGCTCCGCGGAGACGACTCTGTTTCACGCCGCAGAGGATACCACCCCCTCGGGCTTTGAAAGTCCCTTGCCGAATGTGGTACATCCTGTGCCTGCCGCCCGGCCATCAGGCCGAGGGCTCCGAAGGCGATACCAAAGGGGGAGACACCGAGATGGAGATCCGGCAGTTCCGAACAGTGATCCGCGCGCGGAGGTTCGAACGCACCCAGCGTTTCTACGGGGATTCCCTGTCCCTGCCGCGCCTCCAGAACTGGGACCGCGAAGATGGGCGGGGGGCGCTCTTCCAGGCCGGCTCCGGCGTCATCGAGGTGCTCGGCCGCCCGGCCGCCGAGGACGACGACATCGTGGACGAGACCTACGAGTACCAGGGGCCGCAGCACAAGATGTCGCTGGTCATGGTAGTCCCCTCGGCCGAGCAGGCATACTCCGAGTGCCTCTTCCGCGACAAGAACATCCCCGGCGGCCTGCGCAAGGACGACGAGGGCAACCTCGTCTTCGAGACCCACGACCCGGACGGGGTCCGGGTGATCTTCCTGCAGAAGGACTGAGGGACTGTGAAAAAATCGACTCGAACGGTGGTGGGCGGAGCGCGGTCGGAGCGCAACTGTCTGTGCCCGAAGGGCGAGTTTTAGCACCGCCCGCAGCCCGCCCTGCCGCCGGCGGGATTTTTTCACGGCCTCTGAGCCTCTCTACTGAGACAGGACGCCTTCGGAAGGCTCGGCCACCCCGACGCTCTGCCACTTGACGCGGTAGACGGCGACGGCCTGGGCCTTGCCCTTGAGGGGCAGCGGCTCCAGGTTCTCGCCGGGCGGCGGAGTGGCGAGCTCGCGGAAGAGCGGCTCGGCGATCAGGATCTCGCCGGGGCAGGCCTCGGCGCAGAGCCGCGCCGCCGTGTTGACCGCGTCCCCGATCACCGTGTACTCCAGCCGCCGGTCGCTGCCGATGTTGCCCGCGAACACGTCGCCCAGGCTGATCCCGATCCCCACCGAGAGCCGCGGACGCCCCTTGCGGCTCCACTCGTCGTTGAGGCGCTCCAGCGCGCGCTGCATGGCGACCGCGGCCCGGGTGGCGCGGTCGGGATCGTCGTCGTGCGCGATCGGCGCGCCCCAGAGGGCCATCAGGGCGTCGCCGATGAACTTGTCGAGCGTGCCGCCGTGCTCGAAGACGATCTCCACCATGACGGTGAAGTACTCGGTCAGGAGCGTCGCGATCTCGTCCGGGCTCATGGCCTCGGAGAGCGAGGTGAAGCCGCGGATGTCGGAGAAGAGCACGGTCACCCGGCGCTTGGAGCCGCCGAGCTGCACGGAGCCTTCCTGGCCGGCGATCTGCTCGGCCAGGTCCGGCGCGAAATAGCGCTGGAAGTTCGAGAGGACGACCGCTTCCCGCCGCGCGCGCTCGATCAGCCGGCTGTTCTCGAGGGCCACCGCCGCCATGCCGGAGAAGGCGGCGAGGAACTCGAGGTCCTCCTCGCCGAAGGAGTGGGTGGCGCCGAGGTTGTCCAGATAGATCAGGCCGAGCATCGTCCCCTGGGTTCCGAGCAGCGGCGCGCACAGGGCGCTCTGCACCTGATGATGGAGGATGGTGCCATCGCCGGCCAGATCGACCGGAACGTTTTCGAGGAGCACGGCGACCCGGTCGTGGACCACCTTGCGGGCGATGGCGCTCGGCACGCGCCAGGGCTCGGATGGACCTTCTTCCCGGTGGCGGGAGATCCGCGGCAGCAGCGCCCCTTCGTCGCCGGAGAGCAGGATCGCGACCCGGTCGACGCTCATCACCTGGAAGGTGAGATCCACGATCCGGTCCAGCAGGCGGTCCACGTCGGTCTGCCCGGAAAGCTCCTTGGCGATGTCGATGAGGAGCTCCAACTTGCGCTCCTGGCGGTCGGCCGCGGATTGGCCGGCGATGCGCAGGCGCGAGGTGCCCTGGGCGGTTTCGGAGAGCTTTTCGGAGATGTTGGCCGCGCCGCGGATGGGCATCAGGCGCAGGATCGTGGCGTCGAGGGGGAGGTCTTCGCCGGTGCCGGTCTCGCCGGGGGTGACGATGGCGGTGGGCTCCTCCTCGCGGACGTCGAAGGCGACCTTGCCGAAGGAGAGGCGGGAGCCTGGGGGAGCGACGCCGTCCCAGATCCGCTGGCCGTTGAGGAAGGTGCCGTTCGTGGAAGCCAGATCGCGCACCCGGACCCCCTCGCCGCCGGCGGCGACGTCGATCTCGGCGTGCTGGCGCGAGACGGTCGGGTCGTTGAGCGAGACGTCGCAGGCCACCGACCGCCCCACGATCAGGGGACGGCCGCTTGCGACCGGGACCGACCGCTGTCCCTCGGTGGCGACCAGCTTCCAGGGCATCCGAATCCTCGCGCGGAGAGGTCCGCAGAGGGTACGGTACTACATCGAAAGGCGGGACGGAGCCGGAATAAACGCGGGTTGAACCCCCGTTTGGAGGTGTGCTACCCTACGCCCGTCCGTTGGAGGGCCTGGGTCGCCGACGGACATGTGGCGCATTCGTCTAGGGGTCCAGGACGCCGGCCTCTCACGCCGGTAACACGGGTTCGAATCCCGTATGCGCTACCAAGCCCGCATTTTCGGTCATTTTCGAGCCTAAAGCACTGAAAATCAAGGCGGTTACGGGGGTTCCAAGTGCCTCTCCGTGCGCCTCTCCGTCGAAGCTGACGCCCTCGGGGAAGATCAGCTTCTGGAGGCGCCGCTTCTGGTCCGGATCGGCCGCTTCCCAAAGCTGGTAAGTCCTTGTCATGACAGCCCTCGCGAAGCCGAGCGAGGCCTCCATGTCAAAGTCCTCCATGGCCGCGTCCCGGAGTTCCAACGACGTAAAGGTCAGGGCCTCTTCGAGGCCGGCCAGCTCGTCGTCATAGGTGGCACGGTCGATCGCCTGATCGTAGATGTAGGCTTTGACGAGCCGCTTCTTCTGCTGCTCAAGCTCGGTGATGCGCCGCTTCACCGCGGCGGTTTCCTGGGCCGATCCACACCGGAGCTCCTCCCAGAGAGTGAGCAGGGCCGCCTCGACCAGGCGCACCATTCCAGGCGCAAGCTGGACCCGACGGAGAAGCTCCCCGAAGATTTCTTCCAGGCGCTCGGATCGGATCTGGACGGCGCCACACTCCTTGTTCCAGCACCGGTAGTAGGCGTAGCGCTGGCCCGTATGGCCTCGGCTCAGGGACGCGGTGAGGGGCTTCCCACAGGCCGAGCAACGCACGAAGCCGCGGAGCGGAAACTCGGGGTGCTCCTTGGTCCTCTTCAAGATTCCAGGGGCCGCAGAACGGCCGCTGAGCTGGATCTGCACCTGCGACCAGGTCGTGTGATCGACCAGGGCCTCGTGCTGGCCCTCGGTGTCGATCCCCCAATGGTTGGAGCGCACGTACGGCATTCTCGGGGAGGTCTCGGGCCGA
>JBJMGZ010000738.1:0-5724 GCA_045807605.1 Thermoanaerobaculia bacterium
ACTCCGTCCCCCGGGGATCGAGAGGCAAATCGAAATCGCGGCGCCGGCCCGCCAGGTACTCGTCGAGCTGGCGCCGGACCTCGGGAAGAGGCAGAGCCTCGGGATCGTGGACCGCGTCCGGCCACCAGCGCGCCCGGGACCTCTCGGCGCCATCGCGGTCCGGAGTGTGACCGAGCCAGGCCAGCCGGCCGTCCCGGGCGACGGCCAGGACCCAGCCGAGGGCATCCTGAAAAAGGTCGAAGGCAGCAACCATCAATACTTCCGCATCAGGCCGACGACCACCCCCTGGACGCGCACATCGCGCGCCGGCACGCGGATCGGCGGCATCGTCGGATTGGCCGGCTGCAGCCGGACCATGTTGCCCTCGGGGTAGAAGCGCTTGAGGGTGGCGTCGTCGCCGATCAGCGCCACGACCATCTCGCCGGGCTCGGCCAGGTCGCGCCGCAGCACGATCACGAAGTCGCCGTCGTGGATCCCCTCGTCGATCATGGATTCGCCCACGACCCGGAGAACGTAGTGGTCGCCGCCGCGGTGGCTCAGGAGATGCCCCGGCACCGCCACGCGATCGCTCCCGGACAGCGCCTCGATGGGGCGGCCGGCCGCGATCCGTCCGAAGAAGGGAAGGTCCCTGTCGCTGCCTTCACCGCCGGGAATGGCGCGGATCAGCTCGATGCCGCGCTTCTGGTTCCAGTCCCGGCGCAGGAAGCCCTTCTCCTGGAGCAGCTTCAGGTGCTTGTAGGCGGTGCCGTACGAGGAGAATCCGAACTTCTCGCAGATCTCCCGGTGCGTGGGAGCGATGCCCCGCTCCCGTCGGTATTCCTGAATGAACTCGAGGATTTGCTTCTGACGTTCGGTCAGGTAGCTCATGGACGCAAGTATAGGCGGTAACCCGGCGAAGCGCAAGCAGGGCGAAAGTGCGGGCACGTGTTGTATGCTCCCGATCTCCGCGGGGGCCGAGCAACCCGCAGCTCAACCCATGACTGTCACGACCTCCGAGCCGATCTCCCGCCTGGGCCTGCAGCTTCCGTTCGAGCGGGCGACCCTCGCCAATGGATTGAAGGTGGTGCTCCATCCGGACCGCAGCCTCCCCCTGGTCACCGTCAACCTCTGGTATCACGTGGGCTCGAAGAACGAGCGGCCCGGCCGCACCGGCTTCGCCCACCTGTTCGAGCACATGCTCTTCCAGGGCAGCGAGCACGTGCCCGCGAACGAGCACTTCCGCTACCTCCAGCAGGTGGGCGGCGTCGCGAACGGCTCCACCTGGTTCGACCGCACCAACTACTTCGAGACCCTGCCGGCCCATCAACTGGATCTCGGCCTCTGGCTCGAATCGGACCGCATGGGCTTCTTCCTCCCCGCGCTCACCCAGGAGAACCTCGACACCCAGCGCGGCGTGGTCATGAACGAGCGCCGCCAGAGGGTCGACAACCAGCCCTATGGCCGCGCCACCGAGCGCCTGCACGAGCTGCTCTATCCGGGCGACCACCCGTACCACTGGCCGGTCATCGGCTACATGGAAGACATCGCCGCCGCCACCCTGGAAGAGGTCCGGGAGTTCTTCCGGACCTACTACGCGCCCAACAACGCGGTCCTCACTCTCGCCGGCGATCTCGAGCCCGATGCGGCCCTGAAGCGGGTCGAGGCCTGGTTCGGGGAGATCCCGCCGGGGCCGCCGGTGCCGCCCGTCCCGGCCCCGCTCTCCCCGCTCGGCGGCGAGCAGCGCGAGGTCCTGGAGGACGACGTCAGCCTCCCCCGCATCTACATGGGGTTCCGCGCGCCGGCCTATGGCGAGCGCGGCTGGTACGCCGCCGATCTGCTGGCCGGCGTGCTCACCGGCGGCAAGTCGAGCGTCCTCTACAGGGACCTGGTGTACGAGCGGCGGATCGCCCAGGACGTCGCCGTATGGGTCAGCCCCTATGAAAAGGTCGCGACCTTCATGATCGTCGCCACGGCGAAGCCCGGCATCCCGATCGAGACCGTCGAGCGGGCTGTCCTGGAGCACGTGGAGCGCGCCGCCTCTGCGCCCCCCGAGCCCGCCGACTTCGAGCGCTCGCGCAACCGGATGCTCACCGAGCTCTACAGCGGGCTGCAGAAGCTCGACAACCGGGCCGACCTGTTCTCCCAGTTCACGACCTACTTCGACGATCCCGCGGGCGTCGCGGCCGAGGCCGACCGCTACCTGGAGATCGCTCCGCGGGAGCTCGCCGATTACGCCTCCCGCTGGATGACCGAGGCGGAGCGGGTGGTGGTCACCGTCGTCCCCCGCAAGGCGAGCTGACGGACCGCATGATGGACCGGAACACTCCGCCCCCGGCCGGCGAGCTCCGCCCCTTCCGCTTCCCCGCCTTCCTCAAGCGGTCCCTTCCCGGCGGACTGACCGTCTACGCCGCCCGCGTGGCAGGCGTCCCGCTGCTCAGCCTGGAGCTCTCCGCGCGCGCCGGCGCCCATCACGATCCGGTCGAGCGCGCCGGCCTGGCCACCTTCACGGCGTCCGTGATCGACGAGGGGACGCGGCGCCGCGACGCGCTGGAGATCGCCGTCTGGATGGAGCGCCTCGGCGGCTACCTGGGCTCCGCCGCGGACTGGGACACGGGCCATGTAGCCGTCGCGATGCTGGCGCAGCACCTGGAAGCCGGGCTCGACCTGCTCGCCGAGATCGCGCTCACCCCGACCTTTCCCGAGAAGGAGATCGAGCGCATCCGGCAGCAGCGCCTGGCCGAGCTGAAGCGGCGCGGGTACGACCCGGGGACGCAGGCGGACGACCGCCTGTCCGAGGTGATCTACGGCGGAACGCCCTACTCCGCCCCGCTCCTGGGACGCGTGGAGAGCCTGCAGGCTCTGGACCGCGACGCGCTCCTGGCTTTCTACGACCGCCACTACTCCCTCGCCGGATCGACCCTGATCGCCGTGGGCGACCTCGACCCGGAGGACGTGGTGCGCCGGGCCGAGGAGTCGCTGGCGCCGCGCCCCGGCCAGGATCCGGCGCCCGCTTCACCTCCCGCCCCGCCGCCGATCCGGCCCGCGCCTCTGACCGGGATCTCCGTCCACATCGTGGACCGTCCGGGCGCCGCGCAGACCGAGCTGCGCCTGGGGCACGCGGGAGTGCCGCGCACGCATCCCGAGTGGTTCCCCCTGAACGTCATGAACATGGTGCTGGGCGGCAAGTTCACGAGCCGGATCAACCTGAACCTGCGCGAGCGCCACAGCTACACCTACGGCGCGAACAGCCGCTTCTCCGGGCGCCTGGGGCCGGGCCCGTTCGTGGTGGACGCGGCCGTGGCCACGGAGTCGACGGGCGCGGCCACCCGCGAGGTGCTCGGCGAGCTGCGGCGGATCCGCGAGGAGCCGGTGGAGGTCCAGGAGCTGGAGGAGACCCTGAGCTACATGATCGGGGTCTATCCCTACACCCTCCAGAGCGTGGGGGACGTGGCCAAGCGGCTGGAGATCCTCGCGGTCTACGGCCTGCCGGAGGACTACTACGACACCTATCTGGAGCGGCTGGCCGCCGTCACCCGCGAGGACCTGCTGCAGGGAGCGCGGGAGCACCTGCACCCGGACCGCATCGCGGTCGTGGCGGTCGGCCCCGCGGACGAGCTGGTCCCGCAGCTCGAAGGCCTGGGAGAGGTGACGCTCTACCGCCGCGAGCCGGAGCCCGCCGCGGTCTAGCGTTTCATGTAGGGGAGGGGCTTGTCCCCTCCCGGGCGGGGGAAAGCCCGCAAGTCAAAACAGCTTCATGTCTGGGGCCTCCGCCCATCCGGGAGGGGGCAAGCCCCTCCCCTACATGCTGAGACCCGGCGCTGCAGTTGTGACTAGTTGAGGTTCACGGAGACCTGCCCCGACTCGGAGACCCGGATCTCGAGGCTCCGGGCCTCGCCGGCACGGAAGATGCCCGCGTGCGGCGAAAACGCCGCAGCCTTGCCGCGCGGAGTCACATAGACCTGGAGATCATTGGAGCCGGCGGGAACGCTGACCACGTCGCTGGCATCGAACGGCGCCGACTTGCGCAGGATCCCGCCCCGCTTGCCGTGGAAGGTGTGGCTGTAGATCGAGCTCCCCTTGAGCCGGATCTTGACGCTCGTCTCCGGCCCCTCGGAGTGGATCAAGAGGCGGAGCTGGGTTTTCTGAGCCACGGGCTGGGCCGTTTCCTGCGGCACCGCGGTCGGCATGGGCTGGGGAGTGGCTGCCACGATCGGCTCGCCTTGCGCCGGCTGCTGGCCCGGGGTCGCCCGGGTCCGCCGCCGGCGCAGATCCTCCAGCCCCTTCTGCGCGGCAGCCCGGACCTGGGTGGCCTCGGCATGCTCCGGCTCCAGGGCGAGCACCGCGTCGGCCGCCTTGATGGCATCGTCGTAACGACGGTCCTGCATGGCGAGACGGGCCTCGATCAGGCGGGTCATCACCTGCTCGGCCTGGGTCTGGCTCTGGACGAGCGTCGCCAGACGGTCCTGGCTGTCCTCGATCAGGGACTGGATGCGCGCCTTCTCGGCCGCCGGCGCGACCTCCAGGGCCTGCTTGAAGGCGCCGATCGCCTCCGGATACTTGAGGCTGTCCCGGAAATCCTGTCCCTGCTGGACCAGCGCCGCGTACTGGGCGCTCCCGACCTCCCTCACCGACTCGGCCGGCGGCTTTTCCGGTCCCCCCGACCAGGAGATCCCGAGCAGGATCGCCGCGGCAGCCAGGATCGCGACCACGGCGGCCACTCCGGCGGACAGGAGCAGGCGGCGGGCCGACATGGGCTGGCGCGGCGGTTTCTGCCGGGGCGGCCTGGCCGGCTTCGCTGCCGCGGCGACCGGGGGCGGTGTCCCGCCGGAGCCGCCGGAGCCGCCGGCGCCGCCGGAGCCCGACATCACGGTCGTGCCGCCGGGCGGAGTGGTATTTGCGGGGGCGGCATGCCCCGGCTCCATCCCCGGCGCCCACGAGGCGATGCTCAGCGTCTCGTTCAGGTCGTCGCGCGCCTCGCTCAGCATCCGCCGCAGGTCGTCCGCCATGTCCTTGGCGCGCTGGTAGCGGCGGGCAGGATCCTTCTCCAGGGCCCGGTCGAGCACCTGCTCCACCCCGGGCGGCAGGTCCCTCGCGTACTCCTTGGGCGGCGTGAAGTGGTCGTAGACGATGCGGTGGCTCACCACCGTCAGGTTCTCGCCCTGGAACGGCTTGTGCCGGGTCAGCATCTCGTAGAGCACGACCCCGAGCGCGAACAGGTCGGCGCGGTGGTCGACCTCCTTGCCCTGGATCTGCTCCGGCGCCATGTAGTTCGGCGTGCCGAGGAGCTGCCCCTCCTGCGTCAGGTTCGAGGTGTCGAGCCGGGCGATGCCGAAGTCCGTGATCTTCACCCGGTTGTCGGCCGTGATCAGGATGTTCGCCGGCTTCACGTCGCGGTGGATGACCCGGTGCGAGTGGGCGTAGTCGAGCGCCTCGGCCACCTGCGAGATGACGTCCACCACGAAGGCCAGGCTGAACGTCTGGTCGCTCTGGAGCATCGCCTTGAGAGTCGTCCCGCGGACGTACTCCATGGCGATGAAGGCCATGCCCTCGTCCGTCTGCTCCATCACGTCGTGGATCGTGACGATGTGGGGGTGGCTCAAGATTCCGGCGCTCTGCGCCTCGCGCATGAAGCGGACCCGGAACTGCTCCATCTCGTGGTCCTTGACCGAGTAGCCGATGCGGAACGTCTTCAGGGCGACGAGGCGGCCGATCAGCGGGTCGCGGGCGAGATACACCACGCCCATG
>JBJMGZ010000739.1:0-7122 GCA_045807605.1 Thermoanaerobaculia bacterium
CTTGCGGCCGCCGTCCCCCTCTTCCAGCCGGTAGCCGCGGATCTCCTGGGCGTGGTAGTCGAGCGAGTAGTAGCGGCTCGGGAGGAAGGCTCGGAGCTTCCTCACCCTCTCGGAGGAGACCCGCGAGGCCGTCAGGTTCGCCACGCAGCCGGAGCCCAGCTCCACGCGGGCGTTGCAGATGTCCACCCGTGGCGAGAGCACGTTGATGCCCGTGGCCCGCACCTCCACCACCGGGCTCGGATCGAGCGCCTGCAGGATCTGGAGGTCGTGGATCATCAGGTCCAGGACCACGTCCACGTCCAGGCTGCGCGGCGAGAAGACTCCGAGACGCTGCACCTCCACGAAGCGGGGCGGAGTTCCCACTCCCACCAGCGCCTGCACCGCGGGGTTGTAGAACTCCACGTGCCCTACCGCCAGGACACGGTCTCCTTGAGCCTGAAGGAGACGGTCGGCCTCGGCCAGGCTAGGGGCGATCGGCTTCTCGATCAGGATGTGGATTCCCCGCTGGAGCAGGAAGCAGCCGATATCCGCATGGGCCACGGTGGGAGCGGCCACGACCGCGGCGTCGATCTCGCCGGCGAGGTCGTCCAGCCGGTCGAAGACGCGTACCCCGAGCTCCCCGGCCTTCGGGTCCGGATCGTGGACCCCGACCAGCTCCACGCCGGGAAGCGAGGAGAGGATGCGCACGTGGTTCCGGCCCATGGCGCCGGTGCCCACGACGGCGACCCGCAGGCTACTCAGCGTCGCCCCCGGTCCGGCCGCCGCGGGGCTTGGACTTGTGGATTCCCCGCTTCGCGGTCTCGATGAAGTCCACCAGGTAGTCCACCGCCGGATCGCCCGCCAGCTCGGCGCGGATCTTCTCCAGCGCCTGCGCCGTGTTCAGGCCGGAGCGCACCAGCAGGCGCAGGGCCTGGTCCAGGCGGCGGACGCTCTCCGGCTCCATCCCCTTGCGCTTCATGCCGATCGAGTTCAGGCCGTAGAACGCCGGCTTGAGGCCCACGGTCTTGGCGAAGGGCAGCGCGTCCATGGTGATGACGCTGTAGCCTCCGACGTAGGCGTGGCGCCCCACCCGGCAGAACTGGTGGATCGAGGTGAACGCCGAGATCGTGGCGTCGTCGTGGACCTCCACGTGCCCGGCGAGCGTCGCGTTGTTGGCGAAGATCGTGCGGCTCCCGACCTGGCAGTCGTGGGCCACGTGGGTGTAGGCCATGAACAGGTTGTCGCTGCCGATGCGGGTGATCCCGCCCCCCTTGGCCGTGCCGCGGTGGATCGTGCACAGCTCGCGGAACTGGTTGCGGTCGCCGACCTCCAGCCAGACCTCCTCGTCCTGGAACTTGAGGTCCTGGGGCTCGAAGCCGATGCAGGCCTGGGGATGGATGCGGTTCTCGCGGCCGATCCGCGCCGGGCCGTAGACCTGGGCTCCGGCGCCGATCGTCGTGCCGTCGCCGATCTCGACGCCGTCGCCGACCACCGCGAAGGGGCCGACCCGCACCCCTTCGCCGAGCGCCGCGCCGGGATCGACCTGGGCCGAAGGGTGGATGAATCCGTTCATCGGTCCACCATCGCGGAGGAGATCACGGCCTCGGCGCAGAGCTGGCCGTCCACCGTGACCCGGCCGGCGAGCTTGGAGAACGTGGAGCGCAGGCGCAGCACCTCCAGCTCGTAGCGCACCTGGTCCCCCGGCACCACCGGCCGGCGGAACTTCGCCTCGTCGATACCCGCGAAGTAGATCAGCTTCTTCGACCGGTCCGGGACGTCCTGGAGCAGGAGCAGCCCGCCGGCCTGCGCCATCCCCTCGATGAGCAGCACGCCCGGGAACACCGGCCGGCCGGGGAAGTGCCCGGCGAAGATCGGCTCGTTGATGGTCACGTTCTTGATCGCCACGATCCGCTTCTGCGGCTCGATCTCCAGCACGCGGTCAACCAGCAGGAACGGGTAGCGGTGCGGCAGCACCGACATAATCCATTCGATGTCCCACTTCGGGGTCTCGCTCACTCGCCTTCCTCCCTCTTCTCCAACGCCCGCTTCTCCAGGGCACGCAGACGGCGGCTCATCTCCTCCAGGCGGGCGATCAGCACCGTCTGGCGCCGCCACTTGCGCAGCTCGACCGCCGGGATGCCCGCGACCTGCGTGCCCGGCTCGACCGAGGTCAGCGCCGCCGACTTGGCCGCCACCTGCGCGCCGTCGCCGAGCTTGATGTGGCCGGAGACCCCGGCCTGCCCGGCGAGCACGACATAGCTGCCAAGCTGTGTGCTGCCCGCGATCCCGGCCTGCCCGCAAAGGATACAGTGCCGGCCGGTCTGCACGTTGTGCCCCACCTGGACGAGGTTGTCGATCTTCGTCCCCTCGCCGATGCGGGTCTCTCCCAGGGTGGCGCGGTCGATCGTCGAGTTCGCCCCCACCTCCACGTCCTTCTCCAGCACCACGCGCCCCACTTGCGGCACTTTGTGGTGGACGCCGCCATGGGTGGCATAGCCGAAGCCGTCCGCGCCCAGGACCGCGCCGGCATGGACGATCACGCCCGGCCCGACCTCGGTGCGGTCGTAGAGCACGGCATGGGGATGGAGGACGGCCCCCTCCCCCACCGCGCACCCCTTGCCGATCACCACATGGGCATGGACCGCGGCGCCGGCGCCGATCCGCGTCCCGGACCCGATGACGGCATAGGGACCGACGTGCGCGGCCGGATCGACCTCGCAGCCGGGCTCCAGCACGGCGGTGGGATGGATGCCGGGCTCGGGGGCCTCGGGCGCGTGCAGCCGGTTGAGGAGGAGGGAGAGCGCGTAGGCCGTGTCGTCCACGATCAGGAGAGGTCTCCGGAAGTCGCCGGACGCGAGAGCGGCACCGACGAGCAGGGCCCCGGCCTGGCTGGCCAGGGCCTGCTCGCGGTAGCGCGGATGGTTCAGGAACGAGAGGTCGCGGGGGCCGGCGGCCTCCAGGGTGCGGACCGCCTCCACGGCGCGGTCCGGATCCCCTTCGACCCTTCCGCCGACCAGCTCGGCCAGGTCGGCCAGCCGGTGCTCCACGCTCTTACTTGCCCTGGGCGGGAGCGGCGCCGTCGAGCCGCTGGATGACGGCGGCGGTGATGTCGATCGCCTCGTCGGCGTAGATCAGGCCGCTCTCGAACTTGCGGAAGATGAGGGTGTAGCCCATCTCCTTGCCGACCTGGTTGATGACGGGCATCACCTTCTGGTCGATTCCGGCCAGGACCTGGTCCCGCTTCTTGCCGAGCTCGGTATTGGCGTCCTCCTGGAAGCGGCGCAGGCTGATGAGCTTCTCCTCGAGCTGCTTCTCCATCTCGGAGAGCTTGTCCTGGGCGAGCGACAGACGGCCATCGGCGAGCTTGGCCTGCAGGTCCTTGATCTCCTGCTGCTTGGTGCGGGCCTCCGCCTCCTTGCCCTCCTGCACCTTCTTGAGGTCGGCGAGCGCCTTCTTGCCGGTGGCCGACGTGAGCAGGATGCGCTCGGTGTCGATCACCGCGACTTTGATGCTGCTCGCCGGGGCGGCCGGCTGCTGGGCCGGGGCCGGAGCGGCAGCCAGGAACGGGGAGGCGGCCAGGGCCAACCCCAGGATGAGCTTCGTGATACGGCTGGACATGGTCGTCTCTCTCCTTACGGGTGTTAGAAGCTGGTGCCGATGCTGAACTGGAAGTCCTCGAAGCTGTCCTTCGGCTTCTCGTCCAGGTTCACGGCATAGATGAATCGCAGCGGCGCGCCGAAGACCGGCAGCAGGATGCGCAGCTCGGCTCCCGCCGTGTAGCGCAGGTTCGACAGGTCGAAAGTCTGGCCCTTGCCGAACACGTTGCCGGCGTCGCCGAACAGGATCAGGCGGAACGGGCCTCCCAGGAGGAAGTGGTACTCCAGGTTGACCTGCAGGAAGCTGTCGCCGCCCAGGATGACGCCGGTGTCCTCGTCCACCACGGGATCGCCGTTCGGCTTGCGCAGGAACAGCGAGCGGAACCGGTGGCCGCGGATGCTGTTCTCGCCGCCCAGGTAGAAGCGCTCCAGCGTCGGCAGGTCGCGGCCGCCGAACGGCTCCACGCTGCCGCCCTCGACGTTGACCGCGAACACCGTGCGCGTCGGGTACTCGCTCACCGGCACGAAGGCGCTGTACGACACCTCGGGGCGGATGAAGTAGTTCTCGCCGCCGAGGATGCCGCCCGCGTACTCCACGCCGAGGGAGAAGCGCTGGCCGCGCGTCGGCTCGAACGGATGGTCCCGGCTGTCGATCACGTAGAGGGGACGCAGCGACGAGCTGTCGATCTGCGTCACGAACTCGACGATGTCGCCCGGCTTGTGATCGTCCGGCCCCGGGGGCACGCCCGTATCCGGCCAGATGATCCGCTCCGTGTCCTCGTAGGCCGAGCGGTTGTAGCTGATGCTGGCCGACTGGAAGAGCCGGAAGTTGCGGCCGTAGGTCAGGATGGCGCCCTGGCTGCTGCGCACCAGGCGCTGCGTCGCGTCGTACAGGTTGTAGTTCAGGTCCTGATTGAAGGCACGGATGCCGATCGACTGCGGCCGGTCGAGGAACCAGGGGATGTAGTACGACAGGTCGAAGAAGTCGCGGTAGCGCCCGCTCTGGTAGGAGACGCCCACCTGCTCGCCGCGGCCGAGGAAGTTCTTGGTATTGACCGCGAACTGGCCGAAGAAGCCGTCGAGCTCGCTCCAGCCGCCGCCGAACTGCAGCTCGGTGCGGTCCGCCTCCTTGCCCTTGAAGAGCAGGTCCACGACCTTCTTCTCGACGTCGGGCTCGATCGCGACCGGGTCCTCCTCGTTCAAGTCGAAGTAGCCGAGCTGCTTGATCTTGAGCACGCTGTTGCGCACCGCGCCGACGTTGACCACGCCGCCCTCGTAGAGGCGCAGCTCGCGGCGCAGCACCTTGTCCATGGTGCGCTCGTTGCCCTCGAACTCGATGCGGCCGACCTTGAACTGCTCCCCTTCCTGCACGTGCACCACGAGGTCGGCGACCTTGCCGTCCTTCTCCACCAGCTCCGGCTCCACGTTGGCGTAGATGTAGCCGGTGTTGTGGTAGGTGTCCTCGATCCCCTTGACCCCCTCGTCGATCAGCTTGGCGCGCAGCCAGGAGTTGGGACGGCTCTTGAAGGCGCGCAGCAGGGCCTGGTCGCTGTAGACCTCATTGCCCTCGATGCTCACCTCGCCGAGCTTCCAGCGGTCGCCCTCTTCGACCGGCACGGAGATGAACATGCGGCGCTTCTGGTCCTTGGCCTTGGCGGCGTTGGGCCTGAGCGCGCGCACCTCGATGACGGGCTCGCCGATCACCGCGTTCTTGTAGCCGGCGGCACGGTAGACGTCGCGGACCTTGTCCAGGTCTTCCTGGAGCTTCGCCGGATCGTAGATGTCCTTCTTCATCATGCGGGTGATCAGGCCGCTCTCCTTGACCTTCTTCATGGCGAGCTGCAGCCGGATGTCGGAGAAGACCTGGTTGCCCTCGAACTGGATGTCGGCGATGCGGACGCGGTTGCCCTCGTCCACGGAGAAGATGACCCGCTTCTCGTTCGGGCCGACGTCCTCGACCGTGTAGCGGGCCTGCGCGAAGCGGTAGCCCTTCTCGGCGTACATCTCCTCGATCAGGGTCTTGACCCGCTGCAGCTCGCCCAGGCTCATGGGCTCGCCCTCGCGCGCCCGGATGCGCTGGCCGGAGAGCTTGTCCTGGATGTCGGTCTTCGAGATCCGCTTGAGGCCCTGGTAGTCGATCGAGCGCAGCACGGGCCGCTCCTGGACGGTGATGACCAGCTTGACCATCTCCCCCGACGGCCCCGCAGGCGCGGCCTCGATCTCGATGTCGTCGACGAGGCTGCGGTCCCAGAGCTCGCGCAGGTGGTTGTTGAGCTCGATCTCGTCGAGGGGCTTGCCCGGCTCGAGGCCGAGGTAGTAGAGGAGGGTCTCCTCGGACAGCGCCTGGAGCCCGCGGAACTCGATCGACTCGATCGTGCGGCCCGCCATGGCGGAGGGCCGGGCCTCCGGCACCTGGGTCGGCGGGGCCGGATTGGCCAGGGGCTGGGCGCCCACGGGGATGCTCCCCGTCGCCAGCAGGGGCAGGAGCAGCAGGGCCAGGAGCCGAGTGTGCAGGCTCCGCCGGCCAAGATCAAGCTTCATCTCGTCTTATCCTCTCGGCGGCCGGGCCGCCGGAAAGGCCCGCCGCTCGCAGCGGCGGGCCGGTTCGGACCATCAATGGGGGGCCAGGAGCTCCGGGGTCTCCGGGGCGAAGTGATGGAAGGAGAGCTCGCCGTTCTCCATGTCCACCTCGATCCGCGCGATCGATTCCCCGTGCCTGTTGATGAGGATCTCCGACACCGGGTCCTGAATGTGGCGCTGGATCGTCCGGCGCAGCGGCCGGGCGCCGGTCGAGGGCTCGATGCCGGCCTTGCGCAGCAGCCACTCCTTGGCCTCGGTCGAAACCTCCACCGTGAGCCCGCGCTCGGAGAGGGTCAGGTTGACGTCCTCCATGAGGATGTCCACGATCGAGCGCAGCTCGTTCTCGCCCAGCGGGTTGAATACGATCACCTCGTCGATGCGGTTGATGAACTCCGGGCTGAACGTCCGCCGCAGCTCGGCCAGGATCTCCTCCTCCAGCTTCTGGAAGCTCTCCTGCGCGTTGCCCTCGCCGAAGCCCATCCTACCTCCGCGGAGCACCAGCTTGGAACCGATGTTCGAGGTCATCAGCACCAGGGTGTTGCGGAAGTCGACCAGGTTGCCGTAGGCGTCCGTGAGCTGGCCGTCCTCCAGGATCTGGAGGAGCAGGTTGGCCACGTCCGGGTGCGCCTTCTCGATCTCGTCGAAGAGGATCAGGGAGTAGGGCTGGCGCCTGATGCGCTCCGTGAGCTGGCCGCCCTCCTCGTGGCCGACGTAGCCCGGCGGCGAGCCGATGAGCTTCGAGACCGCGTGCTTCTCCATGTACTCGGACATGTCGAAGCGCAGCATGGCGCGCTGGCTGCCGAACAGGAACTCGGAGAGCTGGCGCGCCACCTCGGTCTTGCCCACGCCCGAGGGGCCGAGGAAGATGAACGAGCCCATGGGGCGATTCGGATTGGCCACGCCGAGGCGCGAGCGCCGGATGGCGCGCGAGATGGCGCGGATGGCTTTGTCCTGCCCGACGACGCGG
>JBJMGZ010000740.1:0-11936 GCA_045807605.1 Thermoanaerobaculia bacterium
CTTGGTGAACTCGGGGATGAGCACCGCGGCCAGCGTGCCGCAACTGATGATCGCGGCCAGTTGCCACCACAGGCTGGGCAGGGCCGTCGTGACCGGGAACCCGCCTTTCGACTGTACGACCGCTAGGTCGCGGATCAACAGCCAGCTCATGCCGAACGACGTGGTGATGCACAGGATCGAGGCGATCCAGATCAGGCGGGTCAGCGGCTGCTCGAAGTCGAAGAACTTCATCCCCGCGTACTTGGCCTTGGAGATGGCCTCGTTGATGACGTAGGAGCAGCCCGACATGAAGTCCATCAGGACGCGCATGGCGAAGATCCACACGATGAGATTGACCTGCAGCTCCTCGTAGTTCACGGCGATCTTCGACGTGAGCGCGAGCGTGATGAAGGAGATCAGCGCCACGCCCGTCACGCCGTAGGTCTCGAAGCCGTCGGCCGTGGGGCCGACCGAGTCGCCCGCGTTGTCGCCCGTGCAGTCGGCGATGACGCCCGGGTTGCGGGGGTCGTCCTCGTTGACCTTGAAGACGATCTTCATCAGGTCGGAGCCGATGTCGGCGATCTTGGTGAAGATGCCGCCCGCGATGCGCAGGGCCGCGGCGCCCAGCGACTCGCCGATGGCGAAGCCGATGAAGCAGGGGCCGGCGTAGTCCCGCGGCACGAAGAGCAGGATGCACAGCATGATGAACAGCTCGGTGCTGATCAGCAGCATGCCGATGCTGATGCCGGCCTTGAGCGGAATGGCATAGGTCGGGAACGGCTTGCCCTGGAGGCTGGCGAACGCGGAGCGCGAGTTCGCGAAGGTGTTGACCCGGATGCCGAACCAGGCCACGAAGTAGCTGCCCGCGATGCCGACCAGGCTGAAGAGCAGGATCGTGACGACCTTGGCGGCCTCGAACCCGCGCAGCCATCCGAAGTAGAAGATCATCACCGCGCCGATGAAGACCTCCAGGATCAGGATGAACTTGCCCTGGGTGACCAGGTAGGTCTTGCAGGTCTCGAAGATCAGCTCGGAGATCTCGCGCATGGAGCGGTGCACCGGCATGTTCTTGAGCTGCACGTACATCATCAGACCGAACAGCAGGCCCAGCACGCAGACGAGCAGGCCGCCCTGGAGCAGGGTTGAGCCGGTGATCCCGCCCAGGAACGAGACTTCCGAGAAGTCGGGAAGCCTGAGGTCCGCTTCGCTGGCCGCGGCGGGCGCCGCGCCCATTGCAGCGAGCAGCGCCGTCACGCCGAGAAGCAGGAGCTTCCTGCGGACCGGACTCGTCCGGTCAAGAAATCTGGATACGAACATGGTAATCCTCCGAATCCTCCGGGATAGAGAGGCACAACGCGAGCCGACAGCCGCCGGCGAGGTCGCCGGAGGGCGGGGAGGCTGCGCTGGCCGGGCAATTCCTCAGGTTCAGGGCCCGCCGGCCGGCTCCATGGTCCTCCCGGAGGAGAGGCGGAGCCGCGGGGCCGATCCGGTGGAAGGTATCATACTTCCGCCCCCATAGACCCTCCTCTATACTAGGCTCAACTGGAGTACTGCCAGCAGAGACCCGAGGGAGCGAGACCATGGAATTCCGTGAGCTCACCGAGCGCTACGACCTCGCCAGGATCCTTCATTCCGGACGTTCCGCCACGGTGATGCGGGCCACGGACAAGAGGTCCGGACAGGAGGTCGTGGTCAAGATGATCCAGGCCTCGCCGGCCGGCTTCGAGGAGGCGGCCGCGCGCTTCGAGGCTTCCGCGGCGGCGCTCGCGGTCCTGCGCCATCCGTCGCTGCCCGCCGTGCTCGACTCGGGCCTCACCCAGGACGGCGGCGCCTTCCTGGTGTTCGAGCTGCTGGAGGGGCGCACCCTCGACTCCCTCGCGGGCAAGCTGCCTCCCGAGGCCGGCATGGCGTTCCTCGGCCAGGCCCTGGACGGGCTCGAGGCGCTGGCCGCGCGCGGGCTCGCCCATGGCAACGTGTCGCCGGACAATCTCTTCGCCGTGGCCGGCGCGAACCGCGTGCCGCGGGTGAAGCTGCTCGGCCTGGGCAGCGGGATTTTCCGGCACGGAGCGGCAGCGCCCGAGCTGGCCCAGGGCGGAGTGCCCACGGCCCGCTCGGACGTCTTCTCGTTCGGCCTCACCGCCTGCCATCTGCTCGGCTGCGGCGTAGCGCCGGGGGATTCCCCCGCGGTGCAGCTGCCGTTCGCCCTCGCCCTGGAGGTCGAGAACGACGCGGCCTTCCGCGAAATCCTGGAGCGGATGCTGCGGCGCGATCCGGCCGAGCGGCCGGCCTTGCGCGAGGTCCGGGCGGCGTTCCAGCAGGCGCTCGGAGAGCCGGCAACCGTGGCGCCGATCTCACCGGCAGCCACGATGCCCATGCCGGTCCCGGCCGCTCCTCCTGCCCCGGCGCCGGCCCCCGCCGCTCCTCCGCCGCCGCCTCCTATGGCTCCCGCTTCCGCTCCGATCCCGGAGGGGGAGGTCCTGCAGGAGATCAACGACGAGGTGCTGGATGCCTTGAGCGCGCCTCCGCCGCCCCCTCCCGTGGCGGTTGCCGCCGCTCCTGCGCCTCCTGCCCGCTCGAACCGGGCGGCCCTGTACGGCGCGATCGCGGCGGCGGTGGCGGTCGCGGTGCTCGGAGGTCTCTGGGGTCTTCGCAACCGGCCCGAGCCGGACGCGGTATCGATAGCGGGTCCCGCGGCTCCTCCGATCCCGCCGCCGCCTGCGCCGCAGGCGGTGATGGCGAAGCTGGAGGAGGCGCGCCTGCTCCTGGCCCAGGGCGAGGACCGGCGGGCGCAGGAGATCGTGCAGGCGCTCTCCTCCGTGGACCAGAGCGCGCTCCCGCCCGCGGCCTGCGCCCGGCTGGGCGAGCTGGAGGGGCTGCTCGCCCTGCTCGCCGCGGACCGTCTCCCCTCTGATCTGGCGCGCGGGCTGAAGGAGGGGGACCTCGGGTTGCTGCGCGCCGCGGTCGCCACCGGCTCGGCTCTCGGGACCGACCTCCCCGCCGGGTTGCAGGGGGACTTCGAGCGGGCGCGCAAGCTGGTTGAGCTCCACCGGCTGATCGAGGCCGACGCGGCCGAGGGCAAGCACGCCGCGGTGCTGGAGCGCTTCGCCGAGCTCGAGGCGCTCGCGCCCGGGGTGAGCGATCCGCTGGAGCTGAGAGCCAAGGCGGCGCAGGCGCTGGAGAGCGAGGCCGAGGCGCTGGCGGCCGAGGCGCGCTACGACGAGGCCCTGGCGAAGCTGGCGCCGCTGGAGGCGGCCTGGAGCGGCCGGCAGGGGTTGAGCGCCCGCGCCGCGGCCTACCGCAAGTCGAAGGTCGACGAGCCGAAGCAGGCGGCGCTGCTCGCCTCGCTCCCGGCCTGGGAGCGCCGCAAGAAGCCGCACGAGGCGCTGGACCTGCTGCGCGGCGTCGAGCCCACGCCGCACCTGCGCGCGCAGCTCGAGGAGGCGCGCCAGCGGCTGGAAGGTCAGCTCGCCCAGCTCGACAAGGCGCCGCCGGAGATCACGCTGCGGGACGGCTATTTCCTGGAGTACTCGCGCGGCGCCGTGGTGGAGCTGAGCTTCCGCGTCTCCGACGACTACCAGGTGCGCAGCGTGAAGCTGATGGCCCGCCCGCCGGGCGGCAAGATGCGCGAATATCCGCTGGAGGTCTCCCGCACCGCGGGCTACTACACCGCGAAGATGCCGTCGAGCTTCCACCAGAACGGCACGGTGGAGCTCTACGTGGTGGCCACGGACATCTCGGGCCACGAGGGGCGGTTCGGCTCGGCGGAGAAGCCGGTGAAGCTGACGCGGATCGGGAGCAACCGGGTGTAGGCGCCCGCCCTACATCCCCCGCCCGCCGCCCACGAGCGGCAGCCTTCCCACCGCGGCATCCGCTTGGGTGACGGCCTTTTCCTTTTCCTCTTCGGGCTCGGCTTCGCCGGGATTCCGGAAGAGGTTCGATTCGAGGTTGTACTGCCGGTTGTAGAGCGCGTGATAGCGGCCGCCGAGGGCGAGCAGCTCCTCGTGCCGGCCGCTCTCCAGGATCTGGCCGTGCTCCAGCACCAGGATCGTATCGGCCCTGCGGATCGTCGAGAGGCGGTGCGCGATGACGAAGGTCGTCCTGCCCTTCATCAGCTCGGCGAGGCCCTGCTGGATCAGCGCTTCGCTCTCGCTGTCGAGCGACGATGTCGCCTCGTCGAGGATCAGGATGCGCGGATCGGCCAGGATGGCGCGGGCGATCGCCACCCGCTGGCGCTCGCCGCCCGAGAGCTTCACCCCGCGCTCGCCCACGATCGTGTCGTAGCCGTCGGGCAGCCGCTGCACGAAGTCGTCGCAGTGGGCGATGCGGGCGGCGCGCAGGATCTCCTCGCTCGAAGCGTGCGGCCGGGCGTAGGCGATGTTCTCCAGCACCGTCCCGTCGAAGAGGAAGTTGTCCTGGAACACCACCCCGAGATGGGAGCGGTAGTCGTGGAGGCGGACCGCGGAGAGATCCTGGCCGTCCACCAGGATCGTGCCCGAGGTCGGACGGTGGAACGCCGCGACCAGTCCGATCAGCGTGCTCTTGCCCGAGCCCGACGATCCCACCAGCGCGGTCGAGGTGCCCGGCCGGGACACGAAGGAGATGCCGCGCAGCACCGGCGTGCCCTCCTGGTACTCGAACCAGACGTCCCGGAGCTCGATCCGGCCGTCGACGCGGGGCAGCGGCTTGCGTTCCATCTCGCCGGCGTCCTCGGGCGTCTCGTTGCGGAGCTCCCGGATGCGCTCCAGGCCCGCGAACGCCTCGGTGAGCTGGCTGCCGACGTTGACCACCTGCATCACCGGTCCGACGAGCATGCCGAGATAGAGCGTGAAGGCGAAGAACGAGCCGACCGTCATCCGCCCCGAGAGCACCTCGTTGGCGCCGACCGCCATCATGGTCACGCCGACGATGCCGAGCAGCAGCGTCGAGCCGGCGCCGATCAGGGAGAAGCTGGTGATCGTCCTGGCGATATTGCGGAACAGGCGGTGCGCGCCCTTGGCGAAGACCAGGTTCTCGCGCCGCTGGGCGCCGTAGGCCTTCACCACCCGCACGCCGGAGAACGACTCGGTGAGCCGGCCGGCGATCTCGGCGTTGATCTTCGAGCGCTCGCGGAACAGCGGGCGCAGGGTCTTGAACGCCCAGCCCATGATGAGCGCGAAGAGCGAGAGCACGCCGATGGCGATCAGGGTCAGCTTGACGCTCAGGTAGAAGAGGATGCCGAGCGCGAGCACGGCGGTGACGGAGCCGCCGACCAGCTCGACGAGCCCGTTGCCCACCAGATTGCGGATGCCTTCGGCATCGTTCATGACCCGGGAGAGCAGGGCGCCGGCCTTGGTCTGCTCGAAGTAGCCGACGGACAGGCTGCCGACGTGGCGCTGCACGCCGCGGCGCATCTCGGTGATCGAGCGCTGCGCGGCCTTGCCCAGCACCTGGGCGAGGGCGAAGGAGGTGATCCCCTGGACCAGGGTGGCGGCGCCCGCGTAGAAGAGGAGCCGGGTGAGGAGCTCGCGGTTGCCCTTGCCGATGACCTCGTCGAGCAGGTCCTTGGTGGTGTACGGGAGGACCAGGCCGGCGAGGCGGTTGATCAGCATCAGGCCGAGGCCGAGAGCGAGGCGGCCCCTGTGGGCGCGGACCAGCTCGCCGGCGTCGGCGAGCACGACGCGGAAGGAGAGCGGCTTCCTGGGCTTCTTCTTGTCGCCTTCCCGCTCGCCCGGCTCCTGGCCGGAACGGCGCTGCTTGGACGAGACGAGACCCCCGAACAGGCCGGGGCGAGCGGCTCGGGACGCAGGAGAGGGCGGGGGGGCGGCGGTCGGTTCGACAGACATAGGGGTATCACAATAACACCCCCCCTCCGTGCTTCATTTCCCTCTGGCCCGCACCTCGACCTCGTCGTCGAGCTTCAGGTCGACCTTCGTGCCGCGCTCGATCGTGACCTCCTCGCCGGGGGTCTTCGAGGCGATGGCCGCGCCGGCCGCCGCGCCGATGATGGCGCCGATCACGGCGCCGCGGGAGCGGTCCTTGCGGCTGAGCACCCGGCCGAGGATCGCTCCTCCGGCCGCCGCGCCGCCGATCGTGGCCGCGTCCTTGCGCGTCTCGCTGCGCCCCTGGCTCGCGAAGGAGGCCTGGATCGGCACCGTCTTGCCGGACGGCAGCACCAGGTCGGTGAACTTCAGGCCGAGCTTCGCCTGGCCGCCCACCTTGCGCAGGGGCACGGCCTCGGTGACCACGCCGACGATCTCGGAGCCGGCCGGAATGCCGACCGCGCCATCCGAGGAGACGTCCGAGGCGACGCGGACGCGGAAGATGTCGCCCGGCTCGGCGGTCTGGCTGGAGACGCTCTCCAGGAACTCCACTTCCAGGACCGTCCCGGCCGGGACGTTCACGACCAGCGGAGCCGGACGGCGCTCCTCTTCTTCGCGGGCCTCGCGCTCCGGCTCGACCTCGGCCGCCTCGCGCGCGTCTTCATCCCGGGTGTCGGGCCGCTGCGGCTCGGCGATCTCCTCGGTTCTCTCCGGCTGGACGGGCTCCTCGCGCTCGACCCGCGGCGCCGGCTTCACCCTGGGCGGCGGTTGCGGGGCGCGGGCCTGGCGCTCCGGCTGGCGGGCCGGCTCGCGCAGCCGGCGCTCGCGCGCGTCGAGCTCGGCCTGGCGCTCGGCGAGCTGCCGCTCGCGCGCCTCGAGGTCCTGGCGCGCGCCCGCGTCCTCGCCGGTCTCGGGCTCGACGACCACGGTCCGCTCCTCGGGCTGGAGCTCGGGGTCCCGGGTGGCGATCTCTCGATCCTGCGCATCCTGCGCATCCTGCTCGATGGCAACCCGGCCGTTCTCCGGCTCTTCGGACTGACGGCAACCCATGCCGAACGCCGAAAGGCCCAGGAGGAAGGCCAGGAGGAAAGGTTGGAATCTGACGTTTCGCATGGTGATACCTCGCTGCAAGTTCATACGCAAGGAGATGAGAGCAAGGCCGGTGCCATGCCTGGCAGCGGAAGGAAGATGCGGGAAATGCGGGAGTTATCCGCGCCGGCAGGGAAAAGCGCGCGTCCTCTGCGGGGGACGCCCGGTCACTTCCGGCGCTTGCGCGGGAACGGGATGACGCTGGCCGGCTTCGCCGGTCCCGGGGGCTCGGGCTCCGGTTCCGGCTCGGCGTCGGGGGGCGGCGAGCCGGCCACCCGGCCCGGCTCGAACGCCATGCCGAGGTTGGCGGCGGGGTCCTGGAACTCCATCAACGCGCCGAAGGGGACGGTCAGCCGCTGGCGCGCCGTCGCGAAGTTGAGGGAGACGGAGAACGCCGTCTCGTCCACCTCCAGGTCCCAGTACTGGTTCTGCAGGATGATCCGGATCGCCTCCGGATACTGGTCGCGCAGGAAGGCCGGGATCACGACGCCGGGGTGGTCGGTGCTGAAGGTGATGTAGAAGTGGTGCTCGCCCGGCAGGCCGTTTTCGGCCACGTACGCGAGCACCCGGCGGACCATGTCGCGCAGGGCCTCCTGCAGGAAGCCCGGGTAGTCGAGGGAGTCGGTCTCGTCCGCCACCCGCGGAGCATACACCGCGGGTGGTGGCTCCCTCTCCCCCGACTCGGGGGAGAGGGTCGGGGAGAGGGGGGCTGGGATCAACTACGGCAGATCCACCGTCCCCGCCGGGGTCCACGGGCCGCAGCGCAGCACCCGCCAGGCGGCCAGGCCGGTCCCCTTGAGCGCGCCGTATTTTCTTATCGCGCCTTCGGCGTAGTGGCTGCAGGTCGGCTTGAAGCGACAGCGCACCCCGGCCTTGCGGTTCAGGATCGAGAACGTGGCCTGGTAGACGTCGATCGCGCCGAGCAGCACCCGCGCCGAGACCTGGGCCGCGGGCGGCCGGGAGAAATCGAACGCCAGCAGCAGCAGGAGCACCAGCGCGGCGATCGCCGCTCTTCTTTTGCGGGTCACCAGGGAAGACTGCCTGTCGAGAGGCGGCCGACCCAGAGCGCGCAGAGCACGGCGAGATGGGCGATCACCGCGCGCTCCACCCAGGCGGCCCGCGGGGGCGGAAGACCGCGCAGGGCCGCGCGGCCCCAGGCGAGCCAGATCAGGAGGAATTCGAGCGCGAGGACCGGCGCGAGCGGATGGGCGGCCAGGGCCGCGCTCCACTCCCCCTTGGCGAGATGCGCGAAGGCGCGCGTCAGGCCGCAGCCGGGACAGGGAATGCCGAGCACGCGGCGGGAGAAGCAGACCGAGCCCTCCGGCCCGGAGGCGGGGACCCAGACGTGCAGGACCAGCGCGCCGGCGAGACCGGCGAGCCCCGCCAGAGCCCAGAGCCAGGCGCTCCGGCGGTTCGCCATGTCAGCGGTTCGCCATGGCGGTGAGGACCGCCAGTCCGCCCAGGAAGAAGACCCAGAACGCGAAGAAGGCCAGGATGAGCGTGCCGACGATCCCGAGGATCACGGCGATCTGGGCGAGGCTCTCGCCCGCCTTGGGCGCGCGCCCCTCCCGGATCGCCTTCTGCTCCTGGCGGCCGAGGTACCAGGCGATCGGCGACAGCAGATGGCAGCAGGTGAAGAAGCCCAGGAGCGACACGATGAGCGCCGTGATCGCCTGGCTGCTGGCGGATTCCGGTGTCAGCCCGTCGCCCTGGACCGTCATTGGCAATCTCCTACAAGCGCCTCTTCCCCTAGAAGCGGTTCGCGAAGTCGCTCAAGCCCGGAATGATCAGCCGCTGCCCGTTGACACCCTTCACGATCGCCAGGATGTGGACGACCAGGACCACCACCCAGAAGACCGAGGAGGCCATGCAGCCGGAGCAGCCCGCATCCCCGAAGGCGACGATCCCGCCGACGACCGAGATCAGGGTCGCGATGATGATCTCCGCGACGAAGAGGACCAGGCCGTGCTTGGCGTGCCACTGGACCTCGCGGTCGTCTTTCTCGACGAGCAGCGGGATCAGCGCCAGCAGCCCGAAGTACGAGAGGACGATCATGATCGTCCGGTTCGGGCTGACCGATCCCGGACCCACGGGTCCTCCGGAGGACGGCGGCGGTGGCGGCGGCGGGGTGTACGACGGAGGAGGCGGAACAGTCGGCTCGCTCATCGGGGCCTCTCCTTTCAGAGAAGGATATTCGGGTTCATGCACGGGGCAGTCTACACAACGATCCCCAGGTCCGCCAGAGCCTCGCGCAGGGCCTCCCGCCGCTCTTCGTGCACGGCGAGAACCAGTTGCGCAGCCTCTGTGTAAATCTCGCTCTCCAGCTCGACCTCCGGCGGGTGGATCAGCCGCTTGACCGCGCCGACTTTCTCATAGGGGATCCGCAGCGAAACCCGCACCGTGGGCACCCGCTGCGCGACCGGCAGACCGGCCAGCGCCTCGCGCGCCGCGCCGGCATAGGCCCGGGCGAGCCCTCCCTTCCCCAGCTTCGTGCCGCCGAACCAGCGCACCACCACGGCCAGCACGTCGGACAGCCCCGCGCCACGGACGACCTGGAGGATCGGCACTCCGGCCGTGCCGGACGGCTCGCCCGCGTCCGAGCTGCGCTCGCGCGGCGGCGAGCCGAGCCGCCAAGCCCAGCAGTGATGGCTGGCATCGGAGTATTGACGGGCGAGGCGGTCGAGAGCGGCTTTCGCGGTCTCCTCGTCGGCGGCGGGTCCGATCCAGGCGAGGAAGCGCGAGCCCTTCTCGCGCAGCTCGCCCCGGGACTCGCCGGCGGGAGCCGGGTACGAGCCCGGGCTCATCGGGCGCGGGCCTGCTCCATCACCCGGTCGTAGATCGAGCGGTAGCGCGCCACGATCGGCGCCTGGCCGTAGACCTCGACCGCCCGCCGCCGGCCGGCCGCGCCGAAAGCCTTGCGCATCGGCTCGTCCGTGAGCAGCTTCAAGGCCGACGCCGCCATGGCCTCGACGTCCCCGACCTCGTGCAGGAAACCGTTCTCGCCGTGGATGACGACCTCGGGAAGCCCGCCGACCGCGGTGGCGATCACCGGCACCTCGCAGCTCAGCGCCTCCAGCGCCGCGAGGCCGAACGACTCGGTCTCCGACGGCAGGAAGAACAGGTCGGCCCCGACCAGCACCTCCTCGATCAGCGGCAGGCTGCCGATGAAGGTGATCGAGTTGCAGGCGTCCGTGTCGCGGCAGTGCTGCTCCACCCGGCCGCGCTCCGGGCCGTCGCCCACCATGAGCAGGCGGCAGGGGACGCGCGAGCGCAGGCGCAGGAACACGTCCACCACGTCGAGCACCCGCTTGAGCGGACGGAAGTTCGAGATGTGGACCAGGGTGCGCTCGCCCGGCTTGGCCCAGCGGCGGGCGCCCGGCGAATCCCGGGTCAGCTCGTAGCGCTGCGGATCGATGAAGTTGGGCACCACGTCGATGCTGTTGCGGATGCCGAGCTGCTGCATGGTGGTCTGGCGCAGCGACTCGGAGACCGCGGTCACCGCGTCGCTCTGCACGATCCCCCAGCGCGTGGTCTCCAGGTAGGCCGGATCGTTGCCCACCAGGGTCACGTCCGTGCCGTGCAGGGTGGTCACCACGGCGAGCGGATGAGGCGCCACGATCAGCCGGGCGAGGACCGCGGAGACCGCGTTCGGGATGGCGTAGTGGACGTGCAGCACGTCGAGCTGCTGGTGGCGCGCCACCTCGACCATCTTCGTCGCGAGCGCCAGCGAGTAGGGCGGATACTCCGCGAACAGGGGATAGGTCGGCGTGACCACCTGGTGGAAGAAGATCCGCGAGCTGTTGAGCGACAGCCGGGAGGGGAGCGCGTAGCTGATGACGTGGACCTCGTCCCCGCCGTCGGCGAGCGCCATGGCGAGCTCGGTGGCGACGATGCCCGAGCCGCCGTAGGTCGGATAGCAGCTGATGCCGATCTTCACCGCAGCCCTCCGGGGATGATCGTGGACAGGTCGGCCACCGCCAGGGGCACCCGGCTCCAGAACGGCTCGCCCAGCTCCGCGTTGATCAGGAGCCCGAAATGCCGGGCCCGGCCTTCGATCGCCAGCCAGAACTCGCGCGACGCCACCTTGGTTTCGGCTCCCTTCTTCTCCGTCCCCTGGTAGAGCTGGCTGCGGTAGGCGCGCAGGGCCTCCAGCTTCGTCTCCCAGACGGAGGAGATATCGACGATGAAGCTCGGCTCGAACAGGTCGTGCTGCATGTAGGAGAAGACCGCGCCGGGACGGTAGGGCGCGCCGCCCTCCGGGTGCCGGTTGCGCAGCCCGGCGTAGAAGCTCGCCGCCTGGACGAGCTGGTGCGCGCGGCGATGGTCCGGGTGGCGGTCTTGCGGGCTCGGCGCGAGGACCAGGTCGGGCTGCCAGGCGCGCAGGCGCCCGATCAGGGCATCCTCCTCAGCTTCGCCGGTGCGGAAGGCGCCGTCGCCGCAGTCGAGGAAGCCGACCGCGGCCGCTCCGAGCGCCTTGCCCGCGTTCTCCGCCTCCTGCCGCCGCTCCTCGACCGTGCCGCGCGTCCCCCGCTCGCCGCGAGTCAGGTGGAGGATGCCCACCTTCTTTCCCTGCTTGGCGAGCAGCGCGAGCGTGCCGCCGCAGCCCAGCTCCACGTCGTCCGGATGCGAGCCGATGGCCAGGACGTCCAATTTCATAGCGTGGGCTCCATGCAGTCCGGACAGGTGATCTGGAGCACCCGCGGATCGAGGCCCATCTGTTCCCAGAAGCTCTGGACGAGCCGGCCGCCGTACTTGCCCTGGAAGTGGGCGGAGGCCACGACGCGCTCCTGCGGCCTGCCCAGGGGGAGGCAGCTCTCGCGGAGCTGCTGCACGCGGCGGTTCAGGGTCTCGTTCCTGCGGGCCGCGGCCGAGGTGGCCTTCTCCGCGAACGTGTCCAGGGCGCGCAGGATCTGCTCGCGCGTCTTTTCCAGGGGCCGCTGGAGATCGGGATCGGGCGGGCGCAGCTCGCCCAGGGCCTCCTCGACCCGTTGGCGGACGGGTTCCACGAAGTCATCCCCCTCCAGGCCGGCGAGCGCGCGGTCGAGCCCCTGCTTCGAGCCCATCAGCGTC
>JBJMGZ010000741.1:0-12240 GCA_045807605.1 Thermoanaerobaculia bacterium
TATGTTTCGAAGAAACAGACGACCACATGCCTCCGGCTGGAAGAGCCCAGCTCCACCCAATACTAGTGAACTTGTAACGCGGCGCACCATAAAGTGGCTATCCGCAGGCTGTTCTTCGGGATCGTCAAGCAGCGGAGAACCAAATCTCGCGATATAGGCCCGTGTTCCACCGCACACCAAATTCCATACTATGTTGCTATCGCGCTCAGCATACTCGATGTTCACACCAGGTACAAAGAAGCCCCGGCGGTTCGACAACTTAAAGACGCTGATCGCAATGTCCATTTGGTCCACCGAGCATCTGAGTTTTCTGAGTCCGATCCACGGCGGCCATCACTGCTCTCTTGAGCGGAAAGCCGCAGAACCTCTGCCTCTACATTTTCCATTAGCTGCTCAGAATAGCTGCAAGCAACGCGAAAGCGTGGCCCTCTATCTCTCGGCAGCTTCGGAACTTAGACCAGCTTACACCTTTCTCTTGTCAACGTCAAAGCGATAGCGCTTGAGACATAGGCATTCCGCCACGGGAGCGCGGCTGCGGAACGTTATCGGTGACGGATAAGGGGGCTTCTCACTCCGAAGCCCAGGGCGAGGGAGGGTGTCCATCGGCGGGGCGGCGGCGATCTTCGCGAATCGTCCTCCTGGCACAGCTCCCGCCAGTCCTCCAGGCGCCGTCAACCTGGAACTGCCGGGTATGAACTTTGCCGAGCGGGGCTTTCCCTGGGTGCGCTGGCGTCCCCGCCGGCTTGTCCGGAGGAATCGGCGGAACGCCGGCCTTTCTCTGCCTGCCCCTGTAAAAGGCCGGGCCTTCGGCCCTATGTTTGAGAATGCCGGCGGGGACGCCAGCGCACCCAGGGAAAGCGCGCATCCCGCCAGCTTTAGGTTGATGGAGCACTAGAGGGCAGGGGACTGGTCCCACGAGGGGCCGTACACAGGGACGGGGACGCTCGCCCGGCCGGGGGAGAGGCTCGTACGCATGGGGGAGACGTTCGTCCACCTGTGGCGGTCTCCGGTACCGGCGGGGGGACGCCTCGTCTGCGCGGGAGAGCCTTCCGTACGCACGGACGGCAGGCTCGTACCCATGGGGGGAACGCTCGTACGTCCGGGGGAGTGGCTCGTACGCGTGGGGATGTGGCTCTCCCCGCGTGGGGGAGCGACCTCCCCGCCGGTACCGGGCACCTCCCCGGCCGGGGAGAGGCACATCCCCACGCGTACCGGGCACCTCCCCATCCGGGGAGAGGCACATCCCCGCGTGTACCAGTCACTCCCCCGCGCGGGGAGAGGCACATCCCCGCGTGTACCAGTCACTCCCCCGCGTGGGGAGGGTCGTATCCCCATTGGGGGAGGTGTCCCTCCCCGCGCGGGGAGGGCTGCATCCCTGCGATCCCTGATACCTGCGCGGGGCTTTTGTTCTCTCCATCACGTACCCCGTCGCAGCCGCGAATCCGGCCTCCTCCCACGCCATCAAGCTTCGGAAGCCCCCTCCTCGATCCTCCCCCGCTTCGCGGGAGAGGACGCCGTCTCGAACCCGGCCTCCCGCGCCGCCAGCGTCTGCGCGGCCAGCAGAATGGCCGAGATCCAGAGCAGGTCGGCCAGCAGCAGGTGAACGACCTGCATCCAGACGGGGGCCAGAAGGAGCACGTTCACCACCCCGGCCGCGATCTGTGCCACGACCAAGCCCGCGGTCCAGCGGGCCGGCCGCGCCGTGGCCGGGTCGGACATCGCCCGCGCCGCCAGCAGCGCCATGAAGAGCCCCGCGGCGACCGAGATCACGGGGTGAAGGATTCTCAGGCGGATCAGCAGGTGTGCCGTGGGCGAGAGGTCCTGCTTCAGCGCGTCGGCGAGCGTGGCGGAAGGAAAAAGCGTGTCCCCCAGCGCCGCCACCGCGCCGCTCACGCCTGCCACGATCAGCGCCCCCAGCCCCAGCACCATGAGCCCGCCGCCCCGGCCGCGCCACCGGAATGGCGCTCCGCCCGATGCGAAGTGGGCTGTCAGCGTCAGGAAGGCGAGCAGGAAGAACGTGTTGACCAGGTGGGTCGCCATGAACATCGCCCGCGCCATGGACTGGTTGTCTGCCACCAGCTCGAACAGCACGAGCCCGGCGCCGACCGCCCCCTCGGTGAGGATGAAGATCAGCGACAGCACCGCCGCCCGGCGCGAGGCGTGGCCGCGCGGGCGCATGCGGAACGCCATCACCACCAGAGCGATCACCACGAGCCCCGCAAGGCTGCTGGTGACGCGGTGCGTCAGCTCGATGATCGTCTCGATGCGGGGCGCCCGCGGCAGCACCTCGCCGTTGCACAGAGGCCAGTGGCTGCCGCACCCCGCCCCCGAACCGGTGGCGCGCACCGCCGTGCCCCAGAGGATCACGGCGACGTTGCAGGCGAGAGCGAACCAGCTATAGCGGGCAAACCTGTCCATCGCGGGGGATGATACACGGACGAACACGGACTCACACGGACCATCACGGACGAGCGATCCGTTCCGGAGGTCCGTGTGCGTCCGTGCAGGTCCGTGTCAGTCCGTGTGTCCGTGCCTTCCCACCACCGCCCGCACCATTTCCGCGATCACCCCCGGCTCGACCTCCTCCAGCTCGTACTCCACATTGGCGATGGGCTTGTTCACCTGGAGGATGCGCTTGAGCTCGATGGGCGTCCCCTCCACGACCACGTCGGCCGGGGTGGCATTGATGGTGGCCTCCAGCTCGCGCACCTGCTTCTCGCCATAGCCCATGGCCGGCAGGATCGCCCGCGAGCTCGGATACTTGTCAAAGGTCGCGCGGATCGATCCCACGGCGTAGGGGGTCGGATCGACGATTTCGGCCGCGCCCGCGTCCTTCGCGGCATACCAGCCGGCGCCGTAGGTCATGCCGCCGTGGGTGAGGGTCGGCCCGTCCTCCACCACCAGCGCGCGCTTGCCGCGCACCAGCTCGGGATTGTCCAGCCGGATCATGGAACGGCACTGGATCACCCGCGCCTTGGGATTGCGCAGGCGGCAGCTCTCCAGCACCTTCTCGACGTCCGCCGGGTCGGCGGTGTTGACCTTGTTGACGATGAGCAGGCCGCCCATGCGCAGGTTCGTCTCGCCCGGGTAGTAGGTCAGCTCGTGCCCGGCACGGTGTGGGTCGAGCAGGACGATGTGGAGGTCCGGCTTGTAGAACGGCGTGTCGTTGTTGCCGCCGTCCCAGAGGATGACGTCGGCTTCCTCCTCGGCCTGGCGGAGGATCCGCTCGTAGTCGACGCCCGCGTAGACCACGAAGCCGTTGTCGATGTGCGGCTCGTACTCCTCGCGCTCCTCGATCGTGGTCTCGTAGCGGTCGAGGTCGTCGTAGGTCGCAAAGCGCTGGACCGCCTGCTTCACGAGGTCGCCGTAGGGCATGGGATGGCGCACGGCGACCACCTTCCTGCCCAGCTCGCGGAGGATGCGCGAGAGGTAGCGCGTCGTCTGCGACTTGCCCACGCCGGTGCGGACCGCGGTGACCGCGATCACCGGCCGGGACGATTGCAGCATGGTCCGGGTGGCGGAGCAGATGCCGAAGTGGGCGCCGGCGGCCGTGACGAGGCTCCCCTTGTGCATGACGTCCAGGTGGGAGACGTCCGAGTAGGAGAACCAGACCTCGTCCGCCTCGTGCCGGCGGATGAGCCCCTCCACCTCCTCCTCGGCGTGGATGGGGATGCCCTGGGGGTAGAGCGCCCCGGCGAGCTCCGGCGGATAGGTACGGCCCTCGATGTCGGGGATCTGGGCGGCGGTGAAGGCGACGACGTCGTAGCGCGCGTCGCCGCGGAACAGGGTATTGAAGTTGTGGAAGTCGCGGCCGGCGGCTCCCATGATGATCACCTTCGTGCGGCGCATCAGGCACACCTCCTGGCCGGGAAGCCTATGCCACCTGTGCGGCAGGAAACGCCGCCCTTTGGGGCGGGATCAGGGTAGCCTGAAGTCGAACACCGCCTGCGTCTTGACGCGCTGGAAGCCTTCCCGCTCGTAGAAGCGGTGGGCGTCCTCGCGGACCACGTTGCTGCGCACGCGCAGCTTGCCGTAGCCCTGCTCCGCGGCCCAGCGGATGGCGGCCTGGACGAGGAGCTTCCCCGCTCCCCTCCCCCGCGAGGCCTCGTCCACCACCAGGCCGCCGATCTCGGCGAAGGGCGGCGACTGGAAGAACCGGACCCCGCAGACGTGGATCCAGCCCAGGACGGCGCCGTCTTCCTCCGCGACCAGGACGGAGTTGGCCGGCCCGAGCGCGGCGAGGCGCTCCGCGGCTTCCCCGGGCTGCGCCGGGTATCCGAGCTGGGTGCAAAGCTCCGCCAGGGCGGCGGCGTCGGTTGCGGTGGCTGCGCGGATGTTCACCCGGTCTCCCGCCAGCATTCTACCCGGCGCGCTCATCAGGCGGCGCGGTCGAAGGTATCCAGGGCCAGGCCGATCACGTCGCGGTTCGCGACCTTGATCGCGCCCAGGTGGTCGGCGCCGGGGACGATCAGGCACCGGCCGCCGGCCGCGGTGGCGAGGGTGCGCGTGTCCTCAGGACGGACGCCGCGGTCCCGCTTGCCGCTGGCGTAGCTCACGGCGGCCAGGGACAGCGCGGCCGCGTGGAGCCGGGCGTCCATGTAGCGGTAGGAGGCGGCGAAGGCGTGGCGGAAGAAGAGATAGAACGGCCGGCCCCAGGGAGCCATGCGCCAGGTCCATTCCAGGAGATGGGGTGACACGTCCTCGAACATGGCGCCTGAGATCCCCGGCACCCGGCTCAGCACCAGTTGGGCCCAGTAGCCGCCCGCGCTCACGCCCCAGACGTGGAGAGGCAGGTCGCCGGCCCGCTGCCGCAGGAAGGCGAGCGCGGCCTCGACGTCGCGGTCCGGGAAGCCGGGCTGCCGGCGGGCGCCGCCGAAGCGCCCGAGGTCCACCGCCAGAGAGTGGTAGCCCGCGGCGCGGAGCGCTTCGATCCTCCCCCGGCGGTGGAAGTACGACCGGCCCCACTCGATCCACGGGTGCAGCAGGAGCACGGCCCCCCGCGCCTCGCCTTGCGCCGGATACCAGGTGCCGCCCAGCGGGCCGGCCCCGTCGCGCTCGACCGCCACGGTCTCCCAGGGGCGCAGCGGGTCCGGCGGGTCCGGCTCCACGACGCGCGCCAGCCGCGGCCCCGCTCCGAAGAAGAGGCGGGCGGCGAGAGGCACCTGCCAGGCGGGAGGGCGCGGCGGCGGCATCTGCATGCCTGTCATGGGCGGCGGGGCCGGCAGATCCGTTACCTACTTGAGCACCTCCTCCAGGTAAGCCACCGCCCGCTCGAGCACCTCGTCCCGCCCGGCCTTGAGGCCGGCGCGGGTCGGGGCCACTTCGACGTCCGGCACCAAGCCGACCCGCTGGAGCTGGCGGCCGTCCGCGTGGCGGACGTCGTGCCCGGTGAAGCCGATCCAGATCCCTCCCGGCACCGGGAAGCGGGTGACGTCGCCGTTGGCTCCGGCCGAGGCCGTGCCGATGAACTTCGTGCCGTTCGCGGCTTCATAGAAAAGGCCGCTGTGCTCGGACTGGCTGACGGCGCGGTCGTCGATCAGCATCACGGTCGGGCCGGTGTACTTCGCCTTGCCCTCCGGCAGGCCGGGGATCGGCTGCGAGAAATGAAAGCCTGCTTCCTCCTCCTCGAAGGAGAAGGCGCTCACCTGGGAGCGGCGGAACTGAGCGGCGTATTTCGCGTTGCGGGTGTTGATGCGCGGCGCGATCGCCCAGGCCGTACCCTGTGGATAGCCGCGCATGTCGAAGACGATGGCGCGCGTGCCTGCGAGCTTTTCGAACATGGCGTCCACGTCGGGCCGGCCGAGCCGCACCAGGTCCACGTAGCCGAGGTTGCCCGGGAGGATGCGCACCACGTCGCCCTTCTCCTCGGGAGGGAGCGTCTTCTTGGGATCGCGCACCAGGCTTGTTTCCTTGACGCTGCCGTCGAGCTTCTGCACCTTGAGCTTCACCGTCGAGCCTCCGGGACCGGCGAGCAGGAAGCGGCCGGCGATCCGGTTGAGCAGCGCCGGCCGCGTCGAGGCGGTCGCGTAGCGGCCGAGCCGCTCGGTGCGCGCCTCGACCGTCTCGCCGTCCACCTCCAGGATGGCGTCGCCCACCTCGATGCCGGCCTGCCGCACCTCCTCGGACACGCGCCAGACCACGGCCGCCCCCTCCGTCCAGCGGACCTGGATCGGCAGCCCGGCATCGCCGAACGGCTGCTCCACGTCGGGACGGCCCCAGAGGCCGGTGTGGCCGTCGGCGACGTGGGCCATCATCTCGGTGAGCGTCAGCGCGTAGTCGCGGAAGGTCTTTGTGTCCTCCATCTTCGCCAGGAACTCGGGGAGCACCGCGTCCCAGTCCCCGATCAGGTGCAGGTAGGGATAGAAGAAGTGGATGACGTTCCAGGCCCGGATCACGGCGAGCTGCCGGTACTCCAGGCTCGGCTCTTTCATCTCCCTGTAGGCGCGGTCCGAACGGAAGACCGCGTCGGGCAGAGGGGCCACGGGCGCGGACCTGTCCACGGGCGGCCACTCCTTGCGCGCTTCGGCGACCGCCGCTTCGAGACCCGTATCGGAGGAGCCATTGCCGGAGCCTTCCGGCAGCACGACGTCGGCGCGCGGTGCACTCCAGCCGGGGAACGGCACGTACTCGCCCACCCGCACCTCGGCCTGGAGCCCCTCTCCCAGGTCCACGGCCCGCGAGGGCCCGGCCGCACCCGCATCGAGCTTGCCTTCGGAGACGATCCGCCCGTCCCCGGAGGCCTGGAGCGCGAAGGCCAGGGGATGGATGCCGCAGCACGGGTCGATCAGCATCACGACCTTCTGCGGGGAGGCCTTGGGGAGCGGCTCGAACCCGGTGGCGAACTGGGTGACGAAGCCGGAGTAGTAGCCGCCCGAGCTGCCGCCGGCCTGCGGGCGGTAGCCGGAATGGATCAGGTAGCGCTCGGCCGGCGCCTGGCTGCGGCGGCTGACCAGCACGCCGGCGATCTCTTCGAGGAAGAGCTCCATGTAGTACGCCTCGGCCCCGAGCTCCCCGCCGCGCAGGTCGAGCACCACGGCGGAGGCCCCGGCGATCTCCGCCGGCAGCGCCTCCACGGCCCCGAACACCTCGCGCGTGCCGGCGCCCTTCAGGTACCGGACGAGATCGACCACCACCACGCCGCCGTCGAGCTTGCGGGTGAGCGCGACCTTCTGGGCGGGCTCCGCCGCCGGAGGGGATGGCGGCGGCGGGTCCACCACGTGCGTGAGCGGATCGCCGAGCGCACCGAGCATCCCCTCTACCGCGGCCCGGTACTCCTCCGTGGTCTTCGCCGCGCGGACCTTGGGGATCGCCGCCACGAGAGCGGCGTCCCAATCGATGTCCTTGTAGGCCAGCCAGGGATGGAGGTAGCGGACCGTCCCCCAGAGCCTGCCGACGTGGGCGAGCCGGTCGACTTTCGCCGATACCTCGGCCGCGAAGGCCGCGGAAGACAGCAGGAACAGGGCGAGACACGCCGAAACGGCTCTGCGCATGGAAGCCTCCTTGTGTGCCGGCCATCTGACCACAAGGAGGCCGTCGGCCGGAAGCCCTCAATCCCCGAACACCCGCTCCGCCCACTCGAAGATCGGCCGCTCCACGAATTCCCGGTGGTCCGCGGTCATGAAGTGGTCGATGTGGCCGAACCCGGCCTTGAGGAGCAGGGTCTTGTCGGCCGTGCCGGTGAACTGGGCGAGCTGGTCGTCCAGGTAGGGGCCGAAGCCGCGCCCGCCGCCGATCGCCAGCAGCGAGCCCTGGAAGGCGCCCAGGTTGTCCACGTACTTCGTCTCCACCCCGGCGAGCGAGCAGGAGACGTCGCGGGCCACCACGAACGGGGTGTAGTTGACGAAGCGGCCGATGACGTTCTCGAACACCCGGGGCTCGGACGCGAAGAAGAGGCGGTCCTCGGCCAGGCTGCCGTTCATCTGGACGTAGTTCGGCACCGGCATGCTGACCGGACCGGGGGTCGGGGTGCTGAACGCCAGCACCATCACCTGATGGTTGCTCAGGGTCGGCGGGAAGAGCGGGCTCGGCGTCAGGCCGGACGGGTTGACCGCCGCCTGCCGGGGGACCTCGCGGAAGACGCCGATCCCGGCGTCGAAGCTGGCGCCGGCCGCGAGCTGGGCCTCCGCGGTGGCGCAATAGCCCTGATTCAGGGCGCGCACCGCGGGGTCGGGCGTATTGAGCATGCCCTCCCAGACGATGAAACCGTCGTAGTCGCCCGGCGCGTCGTCGGCCACGGCCACGGCCAGGATGCCGCCGAGAGAGGCGCCGCCGGCCACGATCTTCGTGCCGGGGTGGAGCGTCTCGATCTGGGCGCGCACGAAGGCGATGTCGTCCACCATGGAGGCGAGGTCCCAGGTCTTCATGACCGTGCAGTCGAACAGGCCGGCCTCGCAGGTGCCCGCGGGGATGCCCTCGAAGCGCGGCGAGTAGCCGTAGACGTCGAAGTTGCGCAGGGCGAAGTACTCGGCGATCGAGGAGCCGAAGGCGCCGTTGGGGTCGCGCTGCTCATAGAAGGAGAAGGTGGTGCCGAGCGGGAAGAGGAGAAGGATCGAGCCCCGGAGCTGGGGCGCCGGCACGTCCTTGACCAGGCGCGTCATCTTGAACTTGTCGAGCAGGGTGGGCCCGGCCTGCACCACGTACTCGGTGCGCACCAGGTTGTGGTCGTGGCTCACGGCCGTGCCGGTGACCTGGTAGGCCGTGGCCTGGGACGCCGCCAGCAGGACGAGGGTGGCGGAGAGAACGGTTGTCTTCATCGGATCGGCTCCTTTTGGAAGAGGGGGACGTCCCCCCAACAGAACAGGTGCCTGTGCCCGTATCATGCGGCCCATGAAGATCGGCGCCATCCCCGAGAACCCGGTCGAGTGGCTCGCCCTCGGGTTGGGAATGGTCCCACGGCCGCTCGTGGAGACGCTCCCCACCCTGCTGCTCGCGCGGTCGCTCCTGGCCGCCGCCCGCTTCGGGCTGCCGCAGGCCCTCGCCGAGGGCGCGCTCGAGGCCCAGGAGGTCGCCGCCCGCTGCCGCACCCATCCGCGGGCCACCCGGATCCTCCTCGACACGCTCGCCGGCCTCGGCTACGTCCGCCTGGCGGACGAGCGCTATGCGCTGACCGCCGACGGCCGCAAATGGCTCCTGCCGCTCCACGACAGCCTCCTCTACCGCTACCTGGAGTGGGACTGGATCGCCCGGCTCGACGACTTCGTCCGCACCGGCGAAACGGTGGACATGCACGGCGGCATGACTCCGGAGCAGTGGGGACTCTACCAGCGGGGCATGGCCGACATCTTCCGCTTCGGCGCTCCCGAGCTGGCGCGGCGCATCCCGGTGCCGAAGGAGGCCCGCGACCTGCTGGACGTCGGCGGCTCCCACGGTCTCCTCTCCGCGGCCCTCTGCCGCAGGCACCCCGGCCTGCGCGCCGTGGTCCTCGACCTCCCCGAGGCCGTGGAGCACGCCGCCCCGATCCTGGCCGGGGAAGGGATGGGAGACCGCGTGATCCACCGGCCGGGCAATGCGCTCACCGACGACCTCGGCGCCGCAGCCTGGGACGTGGTGCTGCTCTCGAACCTCGCCCACCACTTCGACGAGGCGACCAACCGCGAGCTCGTCCGCCGCATCGCGCGCTCCCTGCGTCCCGGCGGGGTCTTCGCGATCGTCGAGATCATCCGCCGCGAATCCCCCAAGGAAGGCGGGCAGCTCGGCGCGCTCTTCGACCTCTATTTCGCCCTGACCAGCGAGTCGGGCACCTGGTCCTTCGAGGAGATGGCCGCCTGGCAGAGAGAAGCCGGTCTCCGGCCGAGAAAGCCGGTGCGGCTGCGGAGATCGCCGGGATTCGGGGTGCAGGCGGCCGATTTTGGCCCGTGAATTGCTTCTCCGTCCCGCGAGACATGACCGACGAGATCACTGCACTCGGACCCTGGTTCCACAACCTGCACCTGCCGGACGGCACCCAGACCGCTCCGGACCACTTCCTCGGCGACTTCCCCACTTTCAAGTGGGAGCAGATCCGCGACCATCTGCCGGCCGACCTCCACGGCTGGACGGCGCTCGACATCGGCTGCAACGCCGGCTTCTACTCCTTCGAGCTCGCCCGGCGCGGCGCCCGGGTGACCGGCATCGACTACGACCCGCGCTACCTGCGCCAGGCCCGCTGGGCCGCGCGCCGGTTCGGAGTCGAGGACCGCGTCGAATTCCGGCGCATGCAGGTCTACGACCTGGCGCGCCGTGTTGGCGGGGACGAGCGCTGGGACCTCGTGCTCTTCATGGGCGTGCTCTACCACCTGCGCTACCCGCTGCTGGGGCTCGACATCGTGGCCCGCCGGGTGCGCCGGCTCATGGTCTTCCAGACCCTCACCATGCCCGGCGAGGAGGTCTACGTGCCGCCGGCCGACCTCCCCATCGACGAGCGCGACACCCTGCTCGACGAGGGCTGGCCCAAGATGGCCTTCCTGGAGCACCGCCTGGCCGCCGATCCCACGAACTGGTGGGCGCCCAACCACGCCGCGGTCGAGGCCATGCTGCGCTCCGCCGGCCTGCGGGTCGTCGACCGTCCCGGCCACGAGATCTATCTCTGCGAGCCCGGTCCACCCCGCGAGGAGCTCGGCTGGATCGAGGACGAGATGCTCGCGGCTACCGGCGTCCGGAGTGGCATCCAGAGCGGCATCCGGAGCGGCATCCGTCCCCTCGCCGGCGAGGATGGGGACTAGCTTCTCCTCCCCCGGCACGGATCTTGAAGCCCCGGTGCGTCGCTCCGTCTCGGAGCCGACATCAGGGAAGGAGGTGAGGCAGGCCCAAGCTCTCGCAAGCGCAACTTACAAAAGGTTGCTCATCCATAAGCGCCAACGAGAAGCCCAACGCAGGAACCCAGGAGGAAACAAATGAAGCTCGAATCCTTGAAGGACCTATATCTCGAGCAGCTCAAGGACCTCTACAGCGCGGAGACCCAGTTGCTCGATGCGCTTCCAAAGATGGCCGACGGCGCGTCGGCCCCCGACCTGAAGAAAGCCTTTTCGGAACACCTCCGTCAGACGCAGGAGCACGTCCGCCGCCTGGAGCGGATCTTCGAGACTCTCGCCGAGAGCCCCAAGGGGCACACCTGCGAGGGAATGAAGGGCCTCATCCGCGAGGGCGAGCAGATGCTCCGGATGCAGGGGGAGCCCGCCGTCCTCGACGCCGGCCTCATCGCCGCGGCCCAGCGGGTGGAGCACTATGAGATCGCCGGCTACGGCACGGTGCGCACCTACGCCGAGCTGCTGGGGCATGACGACCAGGTGGCGCTCCTGGAGCGTACCCTGGACGAGGAGGAACAGACCGACGAGCTGCTGACCCGGCTCGCCGAAAGCCATGTCAACGAGGAAGCGTTCTCCAGCTAGGGGACGTATACGGAGCAGAGAGGTGGTCAACGGCTGAGCAGTATTCAGCACAGGAGAAACAGCATGGCCGACAACAGGACGACGACCGACCACGACGAGATCCGTCGCTGGGTTGAAGAGAGAGGCGGCCGCCCGGCGGTCGCCCCGGAGCACCAGGACCAGCCGCTGGGCCTGCGCATCGAGTTTCCCGAGGACCGGGACGACGGCGAGCTGCTCCTGATCAGCTGGGACGAGTTTTTCGCGAAGTTCGACGAGGCCAACCTCGTCTTCCTCTATCGCGACGAGCCCTGGGTCTGCTGAGAGATCAGGGCGCGCAGAGGGTGGATCCCTCCGTTGTGCCAGGTCACGTCGGGTGACTGCAATTCGCCGGGAGCGGCACAGCGGGAGATCCCCAATCCGGCCAGGGCGGGAGCGAGGCGCCACGCGTCTTCTCCCGCCAGGGCCGCCCCCTGGAGCTTCCCCTTCCAGGGAGACAGGATTCCGGGAAGCCGGTCCAGGTCCGCCAGCGGATGCACCCGCACGGTCCGCAGCCCCGGCGAGGGCCGGAAGGCGGGATCGGGATCGACCACGACCGTTCCCGAGAGGATCGGCAGGTGGGCCATCCGGAGGCCCCGCATCTCGGCTTCGAGCCGCGCCTGCTGAACCGCGGCGAGCGCCGCGGGATCCGCCGGACCGGGAGGCCACTGCCGTGCCAGATTGGCCAGGTCCTCTGCCAATCGAGCCGCCAATTCCTCCGCATCCCCCGCCGTATAGACCGCCGCGACCGACAGGCACCCCCGCTGATCGAAGAGTGCCACATCCCGCGCCAGGTCCCCGATCTCCCCGTTGATGACGGCCAGGCTGGTCTTCGGGCCGTACCCCACGACTTTGCCCG